>JBAUOG010000975.1:0-15956 GCA_049579625.1 Bryobacteraceae bacterium | reverse complement strand
TGGGCCGCGAACCAGGCGGCGTTCGACACTTGCTGGAAGCCAAACTTCTCCCGTCCTGTCGAATTGATAGACGAGTGCAGATACGACGCGTCGACATTGATCGCCTGATGGAGCGTCACACATCTTGATATCCTTTGGCGAAGATTACATATGACAAGGAGAGAAGTCAAGAAAAGGCGACGGACGTATGGGATCGGATCAAAATGGCGTCGCGGCCGTATTTGGTGGGTAAAGATTTTTGACGGCAGAGGAAAAGCGATCCGCAAAAGCACTCGCTCCCAGAACGAGGCCGATGCAGACGACATGCTTGGGCGACTGCTGCGAGAACGGGCTCGCGGTGAGCTTGGGAAATTCGGCTCATCAAACGCTCTGAACGTTAGCTATGTACTGGATGAATACATGGCACGCAAACGTAAGCTCGCACCTGGAACGGTAACGACGTATCGTTCCCAAATTGATAATTTGCTCAAGCCATACTTCGGTCTCATCACTCCTGCCAAGCTCACTACCGACATGTTGACGGACTATCGCGAAATGCGGGAAAAGGAGAACGTTAAGATTTACAACGGCTCGCACGGAATGCCAACTCAGCTTGCTCGAAAAATTAGCGGCACCTGCATTAACCGTGAACTCGGTTTGCTTAGGGCGGCCCTTCGGGACATGGCAAAACGGCGGCCAAATGCAATCCCTTCCCTGCCTTATTTCCCGATGGAGTCGGAACGCGACAATATCAGGCAGGGCTTCATTAGCCAAGACGATTTCGAAAAAAAACTCTTCCCCCAGTTCCCCAGGCACCTCAAGGCCCTCGCGGCCTGCGCCTTTTTTGTTGGCGGCCGCAAGAGCGAATGGCTTCGACTTAACTGGGAAGATGTCGATTTAGACGAAATGGTGATTCGTTTTAACAGAACGAAGAACAAGCATCCACGTGAGGTGCCGATTGTTGCCGGCCTGATGTTTCAAAGCCTGGCTGAAGCCTATCGGCTAAGAAATGCCGCATGGCCCGATGAGGCCGGCGTCTTTCTTTACGACGGCACACGGATGGCAACCGTCGGCGGCGCCTGGCGCAAGGCATGTGAGCGAGCCGGATTCGGAGCGCTCTCGTTTCATGACTTGCGTCGATCAAGCAACAAGAATATGCGTGACAAGGGTGTTCCCCAGGGAACGCGGATGAAAATCATGGGTCATCGCACTGCAAGTATGGATCTTCGATATGGCATCGTCGATCTCGGCGATGTAAAGGAAGCAGGCAGGAAACTCGGCGGCAAAAAACCTAAAGGAGGCTCAGAATGACATCACATAGGCACAAAAGATCGGCACAACATTGTGCCCATTTATCTGAACCACTGGTAACTGGTTGGAAAAGTTGGAGCCGGCAGAGGGAGTTGAACCCCCGACCCTCTGATTACAAATCAGATGCTCTACCAACTGAGCTATGCCGGCGTGGACTTCCCTGATTTTAACATCCAGACATCTGTTTCCCGCGCGATACGACCAGCGTCAGATCGTCCGACTGGTCGCCGCCACTGAATTGCTGCACGCTGCGGAAGACCGTCGTGACCACTTCCTCCAACGGAAGCATGCGCGTCGCACGTAAATCGTCCAATAGGCGTGATTCGCCGAATTCCTCTTCACCGCGCATCGCTTCCGTCACGCCGTCGCTGAAGATTGCCAACAGATCTCCGGGAGCCAGATCGGTTTCGCGCGCCACGCATTCGCAGTTTTCGAACAACCCGATCACCGTCGCGGAAGAGGGCAACCGCTCCACGTCCCCTCCTGCACGCAGCAGGATGGGCGAGGTGTGACCGCAATTCACAAACGTCAGACGACGGGAGTCGTCATCGTACAAGCCGAAGAACAGCGTCGCATAATGTTGCGCAGCGGTGGACTTCCACAGGATTCGATTGACCTCTTCGAGTCTGCTGGTGAGGTCGAGCGGGGTCATTCGCTCCCCCGTGTAGCCGGTGAGTCTGGTGAGGCTTCGCAAGTGGGCCTGCAGGTTTGCCATCAGCAGCGCCGCGTGCACACCTTTGCCGGAGACATCGGCCAGCACAAGCCCCGTTTGGCCGGGGCCCAGCTCGAGAAAGTCGAAGTAATCTCCACCAACCGACTTGGCTTGAAGACACCGCCCCGCGCATTCGAGGGTCTTCAGGTCCGGCGGAGTCTGGGGCAGCAGGCGGGCTTGCACGTCCCTTGCAATCTCCATCTCCCGTGCGGTGCGGCGCTCGGTTTCGAGCTTTTCGGCGATGTCTTCGGCCAGGTGGAAGTTCTCGAGCGCCATGCCCGCCTGGCTAGCCACCGAAGCCAACAGACGCGTATCTTCGCCGGAATAAGGTTCTTCGGACAGGCGCGGACCCAATGCGAGCAATCCGACGAGTTCGCCCTTGCGGCTCAAGATCGGGACCAGGCAGCCCGAGTGGAGCGGCGCCAGCATCTTCGTATTTGGATCCTTCTCGAGGCCTTCCGGCGGCAGCTCCCACGGCTCACCTCGACGGGCCAGTTGTTCGAGCAGCGGCAGACCACGGCGAATGGTTTGAAACTCCGGAGGAACCACTCCGGCGGCGGCTTCCAGGTCGCCATTCGCGGTGGCCAGATAGACCCCCAGCGATGCCGGTTGCAGAGCTGCGTTGAGCTGGTTTAGAAGCAAGTAAGCAAGCGACTCCCGGCTGGTCGCGGTGCGCGAGTTCTCCGCCAGGTCTTCCAGAATGACGCGGGCATCGTAGGCGCGGCGAAAGAAGGCGCGGTCGATCTTCGCGCTTACCTGCTTGTGAACCTGCGACCCGCCCCACAATAGAGCGGTTCCGAATATCGTGCCGAGCGCGACATTCGACGATTGTCCCGTTCCGATCGGCAGCTGAGGCAACTGCGGCAGTGCGGCGGCGAACACCAGCGCCAGGCCAAAGCTGGCGAAACATAGTAGGAGCAGGAAGCCGCGCTGGACAAGCACGTAACGCGCACCGCGCTGCAGAAGAACCGGAATGTCCAACACGTGCTGCTTGAAGACAGCGTAGGCGAAGGAAGTTGGGACCAAAAGCAGGATGGCGTTCAGGATCATTTCCAGCCAATCGGGCGATTGGAACGCAGAGTATTGCTGGACGGCCGCGCGCAGCAACGGGGGGCCAAAGCCGACAACGGTTCCCCAGAAGATGACACGGATCTTGCGCCGTGATTCGAGGCCGCCGGCGAAGAAATAGTTGGCCGCCAACGAAACAAGCCCGAGCACGAGAAACGTTAGCGCCAGGCCAAACCCGAACCTTCCGGCAGCCTCTGCGCTCATGAACCTTGAAAATGTGGCGAACGGCCGCGAGATATCCGGCCTGATCGTGTCACCGATAACCGCTAACCCAAGGAGCACGCCAACCCACTTCAGCCAGGGCAAGCGCCGATCGAGTGGAGAGGAGGCCGGGAAAACCGCGCACAGAAAATAGAACGAGGCTCCGATCAGGCCAAGGAAGACCCCGTTGTAAACCTCCAACCCGAGCCGCACTTGTGCGGGCGCCGTTTGGTAGTCGACAGGGAAACCAGCAGCCGAAATGATGCCGGCAAAGAAGCAGGCCAGGAGCCAGACGTTTCGGTCTTGCGGCCGCAAGAGCAGAATAATGAGCCCGACGAGCGAGAAAACCAAGGGGACCGAATCGCGCAAGATCAGGCCAACCGCTTCCCTGAGGCTGCCGGGGCTTGCCAACAACGAATTAGGCCTGAGAACGCCGGTTAATTCGAGCGGCGCCGCCACGCCGGGACGCAGAATGGTCAGACGAACCGATTCTCCAGGGCGATGAAACTTATAGGCTCTTACCTGATCTCCGCTGTCAGTGACTTGGCGCCCGTCGAAGGCGACGACCTTGTCCCCGATTTTGATTCCCGCCCGCTCGGCCGGGCTATTCGGCGTCACGTTCGTTACAACGAAGGCACGGTCCTCACTCTTGAACGGATAGTCGAGGCCGAGTTCAACAGACGGGAGTTGGCTGGACTGGCGCGCGGCCATCAAGAAATAGGTATAAAGTGCCGTGGCAGCCGCGAAAACAATCGCCAGCAACAGCAGAGTGTAATCAATCCAGCGCGAGCGGTGGGTGTTGGAAGAAGAGGACGTGGCGAACTCCACGACCCTTATATCTCAACTCCCTTTGCCGACGCATCGGATGTTGAGACTAGAGGGTATTGCGGGAATACATGATCAGAAGGGCATGCTCACTGTCGCGGGTTTCGCGTGAACGCGCAGGTTGGTTGTCGCAAGACCCGATCCCGGCTGGAACGGGCCGTTTTGAAGGGCTCGTCCAGCCGAGATTATAGTGTTTGGTTTGATTCCATTTGATTGCAACTGCGGGCGCTTGGGAACTGTCGCTAGCGACAGTCCGGCTAATAATTCGAGTGTTTTTTTGATCTCGATGTTACTGAAAGACCGAGGTCCGCTTGCTTTGCTCCGCGGCGGAGACCGACGCGCGCGGTTTGGTGCTGGTGTGAGTCTGACAGAAATGCGCGACTTGCGAGCCCTGGTCGATTTGGGAGAGCGTTGCTATCTCTCTCCTCTTCATCAATCTCGAGGTGGCACCCAGACTTACAAACCAGCACGCCGCGTTCCCGGACCCTGATTTACCAGCACGGTGACATCAACGCGGCAGCTTACCGCGTGACCTTCCGGGTCGGTGGCCGGAGCCTTGGGATGCGTTGCATCAGAACCGGCAGGAGTGAGGATGCGGCGCAGCGGAATGTTCTTCTTGCTCAGCAGGTACTGCGTTACGGCTTCGGCTCGCGCGAAGCTGAGTGATTCATCCAGTTGCAGTGAGCCAGTGCCGGAGACATAGCCTGCCACCTCAATCATGTACCCAGGAATAGGAAGGGCGATATCGGCCACCTTGTCGAGAGCCTTCTTGGCGGCAGCATCCAGAATTGTTTTGCCTGGCGCAAAGTAGATGCCGGCTTGGGCCAGGTTCTCGTAGTCGCTCAGATCCGAAACCCGATAGTTAACTTGCTGGGTTGTGGGGATGCCAGCGGTGGGTCGGCCCGTGGATTCGGCTGAGGCTCGCCGGAATGGACCAGCATCGATCTCTGAGGCGGAATTACCGGTTCGGATTGGTTGTGCGGCAGACTTTTCACCGTTGAACGCGCCCGGGTCGAAGGCAATCTTTTTGGCGTCGAGTCCTCCCCGGGCATTGCCAACCCCTTCCGCTTCGACGGTCAAACCGGGCACAAGGGCTGTGACATCCATGGCTGGATGGCGGAATTTGAAGCCCTTTTTTGTGCGTTCAATCCGCGTGCGATCGGTCATCCCAATCACAACAAAGGCGTTCGCTTTTTGGTCCCGAACGATTAAGGAATCTCCATCTCTGGACATGATGGGGCCGGTGACCTTGGCTTTGTGACCGCTCTTAATCTGAAATCCGGCCGCTTGGATGGTAGAACTTAAGCTTGCGAGCAGAGTGAGACAAGCCGCGAAGTGCGGTAATCGTTTGAAAATCAAGCGGTAAGCCTCAAGCGGTTCGTGCGACCCGCGACCTTTCATTCATCGAGTAAAACAGGAAGAGCGTGGTCCGCCAACTGTCGGGAGCGACAGGTGGGAAAACACTTGGAGGCTTTGGAAGCTATTAATTTCTTGGTGCGCCCCGGCGCTATGGTCTGGAAGGTCAAAGACTGGTCGCGAAAAACCGAGCCAAGGAACCGCTGGGCAGCGACGCGGACTTCTCGGTAGGACGTTCACCAGTGCTGTCGCGCTGAATTTGGCATGGCTTTGCCATCCGATCTTGCAGCGCCATCACGCTGCTGAGTTCAACTGCCGGATGCGGAAAACCGCACGTCCGGTGGTGTGGGAGGGTGCATGGGCGTAATCCCATGCACTCTCCCCGATCTAATCTACTCCCGACCCTCGGCCGCTGGCAGTATGTTGAGTTCGTCCGCACAAACGTCGACGGCCGCTGCGGCGTTTATCGATCCAGCTTATTGCTCTGTGATCGCCAGAACCCGGTCGCACTGCTGGCGGCCGAGTTTCTGGGTAATACCGCTGGGCCAGCGCACTTCGATTTCATCGACGGCCGTGTCTTTTCCAAGGCCGAACGTGAGCTGCATAAACGATTGCGAGCAGTAACTGGATCCGCTTCGCACCATCAGCGTCTGCTTGCCCGAGGCAGACTCAACGGTGACGAACGCCCCGAGACCGTCGCGGCTGGACTTCGTGCCAATGGTCTTGATGGCAATCCAGTGATTCTTGTTGCCGCCCTCGTTCCGGAACACATAGGCCGGACCGTTGTTGGTGGAGATGACCAGGTCCAGGTCGCCGTCGCCATCCAGGTCGCCGAAAGCTGCGCCGCGAGCCACGATCGGCCGCATGATGTCCGGACCCAGCGAGTTGGAGACGTTGACGAACCGGCCGCTGCCGGCGTTGTGGAAGACCAGCGGTGGCTCCTTGTACTGGATTTTGGGCTGTACGCGGCCGATCTCCTCTTCAATGTGGCCATTGCCGCAGAAGATGTCCAGCAGACCATCGAGATCGTAGTCCCAGAAGAAGGCGCCGAAGGTCAGGCTCAGAAGGCTCGAGCGGCCCAGTTCCGATTTGGGAGCCTCATCGACAAAGATGCCGTTGCCTTCGTTGTGGTAGAGCGCCAGCATCTGATTGCTGAAGTTTCCAACCAGCAAGTGCGTCCGGCCGCTGCGATCATAGTCGCCTGAGTCGACGCCCATGGCGCCGCGCGCGACGCCGTCTTCCCCGAAGGCGACTCCCGCCGAGAGGGCTTCATCGGTGAACGTACCGTTCTTATTGTTGCGGTAAAGCTTGTTGGGCTGAGTATCGTTCGAGACGAAGATGTCGGGCCAGCCATCGTTGTTGTAATCGAGTATCGTGACGCCCAGAGACTTGGACGAGGCGTCCGCGATGCCGGCCTTCTGGCTGACGTCCTCAAACTTGCCGTTGCCCAGGTTGTGATAGAGCTTCGACTGGGTGCCTTTGTAGGACTCCGGAGTGCAGTAGGACTTGGTGGCTCCGTCCAGCGAGCAGAACAGGTCACCCTTCTGGTTCCATTGGACGTAGTTGGCAACAAACAGGTCGGGCTTGCCATCGCGGTCGTAGTCGAGCCAGGCAGCGCTCGTCCCAAAGTTGGCATTGTGGATGCCCGCTTCTTGCGTTACGTCCCGGAACTTGCCGTTGCCTTCGTTGTGGAACAGATGGTCGCCGTCGAGCGCTGTGATGTAGATATCCTCGCGGCCGTCGTTATCGTAGTCGGCTGTGCTGACGCCGATGCCGTACATCTCGATATCCAGGCCACTGCCGGCTGTGACATCGGTGAACGTGCCGTTTCCGTTGTTGCGGTAAAGAGCGCAGATCGACTTTCTGCCGCGCGGCTCGAAATCCTTGCTGTTGACGAAGAGGAGGTCCGGTTTGCCGTCGCCGTTGTAATCGAATATCGCCACGCCGGCGCCCATCGTCTCGGGCAGATACTTCTTCCCGGCCTTTCCGGCATTGTGCTTGAAGTGTATGCCCGAGGCCGAGGTGACGTCTTTGAACTGAACCTGCGATGTGACAGTGGTGGGACCCATCGCCGCAAGCCCGGCGATGGCGAGCGCGGCGACTGAGCCGCAAACGAATGGAATGAGAGCTTTCATGGCTATCTATCGGAGTCCAGCGTTGCGGTCAACTTTCGTGATCGAGTCGCGGTGCTCGGCTGGTTGGACCTTCTGGCTCGCCGGCGTGAGAGGCGCACTTTCGTGATCGTGGATCGGTTGCCGCGAGTTGTTCAGCTCCGGACTGAGTTGCCGCACTTTCCCGGTAATGGCTTGGGAAGACTCGTCGGCTTTGAATCGCAGGAACAGCTGCTCTTCACGCTGGGCTTCATCGACTCTTCCCAGCGCCCGCAGGCAGAGCATCAGGTTGTAGTGGCATTGGACGTCTTCCGGATCCACCATCAGGACGCGGTGCAGCGAGTCGACTGCCGATTTGTAGTCACGCTTCAGGAACTGAATGCGGGCAATCTGGTTGAGCACCACGCGATCCCGCGGATACATGGCAGCCGCCGTCTCCAGGCTCTTCAAGGCGCCGTCGTAATCGCCGTCCGTCTTCTGAGCAAGGGCCAGGAAGTAGTAGTTGCGGGCGGCGCCCGGGTTCAGCTTCATCGCCTCGGTCACGTAAGGCTTGGCTCGCTCAATCTCGCCCTCTTGAATCAGCGCCCGCGCTACGTTCAGATGGCCATCCGAGTAAGCTGGGTCAGCCGCAATCACCTTCTGAAAAGCGAATTCAGCGCCTTTGAGATCGCCCTGCAACAGCAGGCCAACCCCGTAGTCATTCCAGCGTTCGCGGTCTCGCTTATCGACAATCGGCACCCAGGGCGAAGCCTGACCACCGGCGACATTGAGCTGCGTTGTACTTGCCGCAATTGTGACGATCGGGAGATCGGGGATGTGGTCCTTTACCTCGCCGGAAACGTTGGCGGGAATATTCTTGGGATCGAATCCCCACTCTCGGCTGTCGTGATTCACGTCGACCAGAGTAGGGTCCTGGCCCGGCTTAGGCTGGCCCGCGTAAACGTACTTTGTGTAGTAGTCGGTGAACTTGCGATAGTTCAGACGGGCGGTCAGAGTAATCGGCCCCTTGGCATCCTTCGGAATGTGGACCCGATAATGCGCAACGTCCGCGGCCCCGGGCGGAATCAGGCGCACGTAAAGCAGGCTGCGCGTCTGAAACGCATTGCGCCTGTTAATGACGTTCCCATCGGCGTCGAGCTGAATCGACTGATAGAAGTGGGCGCTTGGATCCACCGGCCCCTTGCCTTCTTCGGCAGTCTTCCCGCTCCAGAAGATCGTCCGGCCCGTCGCATCCTTGCCCTGCAGTTCAAGCCATGCCTCTTGAGAGTCAACGGTGCCGGCCGGGAAGAAATGCCCGATCTTGAGAGTGCGGACAACCACGTCCACACGCACCGTGCTGCCCGGCGCAAACACGCGATCACCGCGGTCGAGTGGCGCGGCGATCTTGTCCACGTCGCGCAGAAACGCCTGGCCATGCTGCTCGGCCTCTTCTCCGACCGCGAACGTCGAGGACAGCGCCGGACCTTCGGAGGATGTCCGCTTCATCTGCAGTTCTCCGTGATCTTCAACCGGACTGGCGGCAAAGATATCCACCCGCATAAAGCCGGACTTCAGGAAGTCTTCTACCCGCTTGAGCTGTTCTTGATCGTTGTTGGCGACCGGTACGGCGGTGTTGGCGGCTGCGAAGTAGTGCGAGTGAATCTTCCCGTTCACGTTGCCTGGCTCGTCCGATTTGAACTCAGGCATATGGCAATCTGGGCAGCCGCTCGGCTTGCTCGGATAGTAGAACGACCGCGCGCCCTGCCCGGAGACGCCGCTGGCCTGCCAGTTGTCGTAGTCGTTGAATCCACGCACCCAGCGGTAATTGTTGACTGGAATGTCGAGATGAACTTTGTGGCAGCTCGAGCAGAACTCGGAAGTATCTTTCGTCATGAAGGGTTTCAGGAACACGCGCCGGTGCGGCTCCGGGTTCACGTAAGTGAGGAACGTGTCGATCGCGTGGATGTACTTGTTGTCGCTGGCGGCGAGGTCATGCAGCGGGTTGTACTCCATGATGAATCCGCCGTTACCCATGCTGCCGTCGACCTTTGAAATCGCGTGGCAGGATATACATCCCAGGCCCGCTTGCGCTTCGGGCGTATCGATCTGGTCCTTGATGGGCCGCTGCCATTTCCCGCTGAAGATGACCGCGTGATCGTGGCATCCCGCACACCACTGGCTAGGCTTGGTGGAATGCTGAGTGTCTTGCATGTATTCAATGGCCCGCCGGTAGAACTGGTTGTTGAAGCTGGCGAAGTGATGCACCGAGTGCTTCCACTGCTCATACACCTCTTTGTGACATTCGCCGCATTTAGCGCTGTCGAGGAAGAAATTCGCCGGAACTGGATGCTGCACGTTGGTTTGTGTCGAAGAGGGCCAAAAGGGCGACTTGGTTCCACCACCTTCTTCTTCCATCGACGCCGGAACCAGCAGTGAGTTTGTAATGCGGTCACGAGGGTCGGGGAAATAGTGACGGTAACCGGCAGCGCAAGTAGGAACTAGGACCAGCAGTGCGAGCGATGCTACCGCGGCGCGGAACAACGGTTGCGAACGACGGGCCAGGAAGGGCAGGATAGCTGCGGCGCTCAGGCCGGCGGCTAGGATGTGAGCATACAGAACAAGCTCGTCCTTTCGCAGGTTGCCGTGGATCATGAGGTACACACCAATGGCGCCAGCCACCAGGAATAAGACTAGTGCGACCATCGCCGCACGTTGTTTCCACAGAAGGATGATGGCAAGCGGAATCAGCAGCAGGCCCAGGGCAAGATGTAACAAAACATTGCCCATGTAAGTGAGCGTGGGGCTCTTGAATGCGAGCAGATATGCCGAGTTTAGAATAATGAGGATGAATGTGAACGCCGCAATGTTCTGGGCTTTTCCGGACATGGGTTATTCACTTATAGGGTGTTGCTGGATGAGCGGATGCTGGTTGGCGACGTCCGCACCAGGCGCCAGCGGCCGGATCAATCGGAGCGCCGGACGCGTGTTGTATTTACGCAGATACTCCTGGTGATCTGCATCGTTGGGATAATGCTCGGTAGCCGGGTACGGATAGCGTGACATGCCGTGAAACGGAAGTGGGTCCACACTCTGTGAGAATGCCGTGTTCGCGTCGCGATCCTTTGCCCAGCCTTCCACGCGTAAAAGGTAGTCACGGCGCCAACCTGGCTTCAGGGGCGGCAATTCACGCTGGTCGTAACGCAGCGTCAGTTCATCGCCGGAGCCCATCACCACAAGTTTGTCGTCGATTTTTTCGGTCAATTCGGTCACGTCGCCGTAGCGCGTATACTTCCCCGAATCCGTAGAGGGGGTCGGATTCCAAAACGACGTAGTGGTGGGTGAAACGAAGTCGAATGACTCAGGCTGCTTCCGCTCGGGATGAATGTGCGAGGGTGAGAAGCCTCGAAAATGTACTTCGGAGTGATCGGGTGTGAGGGTGGTCAGTTGGACCAGCGGCTTCCCGGCGTCTTCGCCGAGGAATATCTCATCCCAAAAGACACACATGTTTGTGACGATGCGCACCTCGCGGGAATCGGATAGGAATTTGCCTGTGAGATCCACCGCGATTGTCTTCGGCTTTCCGGAAGGCATTCCCATGTCTTCGATCACGGTGACCCACCGCCCCGACTTGTCTTTTACCTGGAGCGACGGCGGAGCCAAATCCCTCTTCTCCTGTGCTTGCTGCAGGAAGGTACTGCCATCCGCCCAATCCACCCAGCCATTCAATACAAGAAAGGCGCGGTTGTCCTTGGCCGCCTTACCAAAGTCAAGGTCGAGTGTGTGCATCTCCGCGACGCCGACATAGTTGCGCTCGAAGTCGTTCACATAGCGCTTATCCTGGTGCAGAAGTCGATCCAGAACGTCGCCATGTTGTGTCTTCGCGGAGATAGGATAGACGCGTTTGTTGAGGCTGTAGAGACGGAACTCTGGGAAGGGAGGTGATTTCCACTTCTCATTCGAGTAGATCCCGGTTGATGCCGGATGATCCACCGCGATCAGATTCACCTGGTCAAAGTAGGAAACCTCGCTCAGCTCCTCCGTGAGTTTGATCTCATACATCTTGCGACCCGCGAAATCCGAATGCGGCGCGAGCCATTCGCCTTGCAGCGCGACATATTCGGTGTGGTCGGTCGGGAAGAACTGGCCGTCGCCGGACATGGCGCCGAGGGGCGCGACACCGAGCACGTCTGTTATGTATTGGAAAGACGTACCGTTCCAAACGTAGATGAGCGGGCAACTGCCGGAGAGCCGTTGAGCTTCCTTAAAGCTGAGATCCTTCGCGGCAGCCTGTTTCATTTCGTTCTGGATGAGGCCGTTGGGCCAGGTGATGCGAATCGTGTCTACCGTGTCGTGGCTTCCGACCCCGAATAGCACGGGCAAACCGTTGTAGACCTTCTTCTGGTAACTGGATCCTGCCTTCACTTCAATTTCGGAGGCAAGGGGAATCTTCAGGTTCTTAACTCCGGCAATTTGCACCCGGACCCACTCTGACTTCAGCGCAGTCTTGTTCTGAAGCAAAACAACCTTATTGTCCGGTGTGATCACAGCAAGATCGATCAGGCCGTCATTCGTAAAATCGGCAGCGGCCCAAGTCGAAGCCTGGCTGAGGCCTGTGACACTCTTCGGATCAATGAACTCGAGATTGCCAACGCTCTGCTTGATTCCACTGGTCGTGATCAGATCCGTGAAACCGCGGTTGGCGAGGTCAGAGAAGGCGGCAGGGCCATTCGTCAAGTTGATAGGATCAGCGAACCCCGTGCGCATATTGCGCGCAACAGCCGTGCCCGCGGAGGTCTGGAACACCAGGTCGAGATTGCCGTCGTTATTGAGATCGACTGCCTGAGGGTTAAAGGCGCCTGCTGGGATCTTGTCCAAAGATTGTGGTTTATAAGTACCTGTGAGCTGGTCAAGGTACAAGACAGCCGGGTGTTCTTTGTAAGTAACGACTAAGTCCTTGGCTTTGGTGTCCGCGACTAAGCGGAACGCGGCGCCTGCGGTTGCCTCGCCACCAGCGAATGGGAAGGGATGCTCTACGAATCCCTCCTTGCCCTGGTTTCGAAGCAGAACGGACTTCTTTCCTAATAGGAAGAGATCCAAATCATAATCGTGATCGAAGTCGATCCAAACAGCGGCGTTGTAGCTCCCGTCGGGCAGTTTGTAGTCGGATTTTGTAAAAACTCCGTTCTTGTTTTCGTATAATAGAGCCGCCGACTTAGTAAGAACACATAAGTCGGTTTCGCCATCGTTGTTGAAATCGCCGGGAGCTACTGAAATGACGTCTCTGATGTCCTCCAGGCCGGTGCCCGTGGCCTTCTGCGTGCCGCCCCGATAAATGGCGATTCCGTCGGCTGAATAGACGAGTAGGTCCGGCTTACCCGAACCATATACGTCCAGCGCAAGCAGACCGCTCGGCCCCGGCTTCACGTCGCCTAACATCGTTGCCATGAATGATAATTCGACTGGCCGTTTGCTGGTATCCGGCTCGGGTTTCATCGGTTCATAGACCTCGGCGAATTCGCACCACTCGATGTCTTCGGGCGTGGCAATGGAATCCTGAGCCGTCTTGCGTTCTTTGAACAGGGCCAATTCCCGGTTGGCTTCGTCCATCTTCTTTTGTTGGCGGTAAATATTGAAGAGCTGGAAATGCGGAGCGGATAAGGCGGGGTTCAAATCGCGCGCGAGTTCAAACTCCCGCTGGGCCTCACTCGTCTTGCTTTGCAGCTTATAGATTGTGCCCAAGTTGTAATGGGTGATGGCTTCGTTCGGAGCCAGCTTCGCTAGCTGTTGGAACTGCTCAATCGCTTGGTCGAACTGGCCATCGCGCTTGTAGTAGATGCCGAGATTGAACCAGGTATGGGGGAGTGCTGGGTCTTCTTTTTGAACCTTCTCGAGAATGGCAACCGCCTCGGCCGTGCGTGCGGCGCGGAGCAGGGCTAGACCATAATTGAGCTGTTCACGGACGGAGTTGGGACGAAGATCAAGGGCTTTCTTAAACTCCACGACGGCTTCCGCTTGTGTCGTGGGATTCTCATAAAACGCCTTGCCGAGATTCAGGTATTGGGTGACCTTCTCATCCGTGGTGGCATCATCCGCGGGTGTCCCTCCCGCTGGGACCAGAAGATAGAGAGCCAGTAGTCCGAGGCAGACGGGTACCAGCCATGAGGTTCTTCGCAGCAGCATTCTTTGATACGGACGGAAAGGGAAACTAAAGGATACGCTATAGGATTATACGGAAAATCGCGCCTGCGGATTGTAGTGGAAAGATATTAGGAAAACGCAGCTACCGCATTTGCGTGACTTCGATCGCATTAACCTCGGCGTAGTTTCGAACGGGCACAAACTCCAGGACGATTTTCCCCTGCGCGTTGGGTTCAAGATTCTCAAAGGCCTTCTCGATCCCCTTCTTTGATCCCTGTGCTTCCCTAGCTATATCGAAATCGCGCAGGAGCGCGACTCCATTTGCAAAGACATTGAATACCCGAGCACCGACGAGTTCTGACGGGGCAAAGGGTAGTTTTGATCCGAACCAAGTCTCTGCGAAGAACAATCGGACCCGGTATTTTCCCGGAGCTAGCGGGATATGGTAGCTGAAATTCCCATAGCGCTCGCCCTCAAAGAGCTGTTTCGAGCGTGACTCGACCGTGCCGTCGGTGCGTTTCACCAACCTGCCACCGATGGAATACTGGTCGGCGCTCCAAACTTGGCCGTCTGCGTCAATAACCGAGGTTTCGCTGGCAACAACCCGCACAGGCCGCGCCCGACCGGGTGCGCTCGCCAGAATCTCGGCGGCGTATAGGATCGCCGGATCCGACACGCCCTGGAAGCTAATGTGAATCTTCCGGTCTTCTGCAGGTGTAACATCCTTATATACGCGCTCAAGCAGACGGTTTTGGCCGCCGGCTTCGGCAGCTACGTCAAAAAGGTCAGATAAAACACGGCCGTTCAATGCGATGCGGAAAAGCCGCCCCGCCGCAGGCTCTCGGGTTTGGGTCTCGGCAAAATACAGGTGGACTTCGTACGTTCCGTCCCGAACAGGTATGTCGTATTGGAACGTGCCTTCCCGGAAGCTTCGCAGGAACGCAGGGTCCGGAACAGCTTCTAAAGACCGCCCGGAGGGGACGTTGCGGGACTGGCCACCCGTGTAAAACGCATCTGCTTGCCAAGTCCGTCCCTGCCGGTCCTGAAACGGAAGTCCGTGATAACCGGCTAGGAAGCGGAAATCGCTCGCAACCGGCACGGCAAGCGACCCTTTCCAGACTTCATTAGATAGGGCGGCATCGTTATGTATCCTGGCAAACACAGCCAGGGCGATGATCCCAGCGATCGCGGTCGCCAGCAAGATGATGAACGCACTCGGGCGTCCAGACTTAGGAATACCCGTTTGGGATCCAACGGGCGCCAATACCGTCGGCGCATCGCTGGTGCGGGGTTCGTTCAACTCCAGCTGCGCTGTATCTCGTTGCAATAATTGGGAATCTACTCCGTCGACATCAAATTCAGCGGGCGTCTCGGTGACGGAATTCCCAAAATCTGTATCCTTATTATTATATGTATACCTGAATTGAGGGCTGTACTGGCCGTTCGGAATGAGTATCCGCACGGGGTGGTTTGCGCCCTCCCCGGCGTAGTAATCGTTCAGTCTCTTCCGGAGACGGTGGGCCTCAACCCGGACAATCGAGTCCTTCTTCTGGTCAAAGTCGGAGGGACGACCAAGGGCGTCGACGGCAATACTGTACTCCTTGATCTGACCAGCGTCACCTTCAAAGTAACGCTCGCAGATGTAGCGGAGGAAACTCGCCAGGTTGGGAGCGCGGTGGAATATGCCTGACTCGAGGACTGCTTCCAACTCGGCTCGCTCCAGATGCGACTGAGCAGTGGCGGCCATTAAACCCACCAGAAGTATACCAGAGGACGTTCCTGGTTTGCCCACGGCTCTATTCGGTATTAACGTCTAGCGTTACCGGGATGAATGAGAAACGTTAACGCCGAACATATCAATAGACTTAAATCGTTAACGCTCGGGAATGATGGGCTTCGCACGTTTTCTTACCAGCAGCTGAACTGGCTTTGCCCATTAGACGGCGAGTTAAACTCAGCTAGAAGCCCGCGCCAGAACCTGCGGTCAAAAATTCTCGGAAGCTTACGAACCTTCGATTTTGACGGTGGTCTTCGATTCGGCTGACGTGTCGCCTTGCTTAGCCGTGGCTTGGAACACGTAACTGCCTGGCGGTATGGCTGCGGCCGGGATGGTCATCACGTATTGGATCCGGCCCTGTTTGTCTGCGTCCGGCAGAGGGAGGCTCGCCTTTTTGAGAATTTTCCCAGCCTGGATTATTTCAACGTCCACGGTTGGCTTAGCGGCGATGGCAGAATCCTGGTACACGGTGAAGAAGAGGCGCACTGCGGCGTTTTCC
>JBAUOG010000974.1:0-10854 GCA_049579625.1 Bryobacteraceae bacterium | reverse complement strand
CACCGCAAATCACATTGAAGACACGTCGGCCGACACCCTCGGTGGAGACGATCCCAGAGGTTCGCTGGGGTTCGATCCGGCGATGACTTCCTTTAATGGTGTCGCGCCGCCTTTTGCGTATCCCAGTTTCTTACTCGGCACGATGACGAGCAGTGCACGCGCGCGTTTTGACAATGGCTGGCCTTATCAGACTTTCTGGCAGACCGCGTTCTACGCCCAGGACGACTTCAAGATCCTGCCGAGCCTGACGCTCAACATTGGATTACGATATGAGCTGATCACCCGGCCGATTGAACGTTTTAACCGCGAATCCAACTGGGACACGACTACCAACCAACTCGTCCTGGCTACGCCGAGCAACCGCAGTCCCGCTCTCAACCTCGATACCGGAGACTGGGGACCGCGGGTGGGTCTTGCCTGGACTCCCGACAACGGGAAGACGAGCATCCGCGCCGGGTACGGCCTTTCCTACTGGCAAGCCTACTGGAGCGGCCCACTCACGATCCTGGGTCTCGACTATCCAAACTACGCGAAAACACAGTTTCTGACACCGAACAACCTGACGCCGACTCTATCTCTTTCGAAGGATGGGCTGCCATTGGCGGCCGCTGTTTATGGTCCGTCCGGGCAACTGATCATCCCACCTTACGCCGTCATCCGCGGCACGAACATTAACTGGCGGAATCAGGAAGTGGCGCAAATGTCGTTCAACCTGCAACACCAGATAGGGCGGTACGTTCTCGCGGACGTTGGATATTTGGGTGTGCGGGGCCTTCATAACAACCACACGACGAACATCAATCAGGCTCCGCCTCAGTTGCCCGGCGTCGATTACAACACAGCGCGTCCACTGTATGGCGAATATCCGCAGATTGGAGATATTCCGATCCAGTATTCGAACGCCTCTACCTGGTACAACGCGCTTACCGCCCGCGTGACCATGCAGCCCTGGCATGGCTTCATGCTCCAGGCGAGCTACGCGTGGGCCCGCAGTTTCGCGAACGGCAATAATATCGACCAGACCAACATTTGGCAATACTCGGGGCCGACTCAGCAGGATATCGCTAACAGCTTCACCGCGCAGTTTGGCTACGAGTTTCCGGTAGGCCGCGGCAAGCAATTCCTGGGCAACGCAAACCGGGTAGTAGATGCGTTCCTCGGAGGCTGGCAGTACTCGGGGTTCCTGACCGTTCGCAGCGGCTTGCGGTTCAATGTTACTTCCTCGGTCAGCTTACTCAACAACGGCCAAAGCAACCAACCCAATCGCACTTGCAGCGGGAACATTTCGAATCCGACAGTCAATTTGTGGTTTAACACCAGCTGCTTCTCTGACGACCTCGTGGTCGACAGCTACGGAAACTCCGGTTTCTACCCGTTGCATACCGACGGCCTGCAGCAGCTGGATTCATCCTTGTTCAAGACCTTTTCGCTGACTGAACGTTTCAATTTGCAACTCCGTATAGACGCGTTCAATACATTCAACCACCCCAATTTCAATGCGCCCGACGCAAACGTCGGCGACCCGACCATGGGCCAGATCTTCTCGACGTCGGTTGACAACCGCCGCATGCAATTCGGCCTGCGGCTTTTCTTCTAAGTGTGAAACACGAACTCTCATGATCATTCAACGGAGCATCCCGGCCTAAATGCGACTTGCCGATAAGGTGGCAGTTGTCACGGGCGCCGGCGCAGGCATTGGCCGCGCAATCGCCAGAGCATTTGCAGAAGAAGGAGCGAAAGTTGTTGTAGCCGATATCAATAGTGCCGCAGCCGCCGAAACCGCGAACTTGATAACGTCAAGTGGCGGCGTTGCCGTTGCGGTGACTGCGGACGTCGCCGATCCGCATTCCGTCCAAGCGTTAGTGAAAGCCACGCTGGAGCGGTTTCATGCGGTTCACGTTCTAATGAACAATGCCGCGATTCAGGTCAATAAGCGAATTGAGGACACTTCGCCGGGGGAGTGGGCGCGTCAGATGGCCGTCAACGTAGGCGGCGTGTTCCTGTGTTCGAAGTACTTCCTACCCCATCTCCGCGCAACGCGCGGCTCTATCGTCAACATGTCCTCGGTGAACGGCACGTTCGTCGAGCCCATGTGCGCCGGCTACTGCGCCACTAAGGCCGCCATTCTCGGCTTCACCAAGGCGCTTGCGATTGACCATGGTCGCGAAGGGATTCGGGTCAATGCAATTTGTCCCGGCTACATTGACGCTGGTCTGGCCGAAGGCTACTTTCTTGCGCAACCGAATCCGGACGCCGCCCGCGTTCAGGCCGGGAAACTGCACGCCCTGGGCCGAATCGGAAAACCCGAGGAGGTCGCCAGGGTGGCGGTCTTTCTCGCGAGCGATGATGCGTCGTTCATGACCGGCGCGGCGGTTGCAGTTGATGGAGGTTTTAGCTCCGGACTGCCACCAGGAGACTAACTATGCAGTTATCAGAGAGGCAGCTTAAGCTGCTCAATCGAACCTTCATTGACTACCATGCAACATCCGAGTTTCTTGAACATCCGCTAGTTGTTGAGCGAGCGGAAGGCCTTTACTATTGGGACACCGACGGCAAGCGTTACTTCGACGCCATCGGCGGAATCTTCGTCGCGGTGCTCGGCCACCGTCATCCGCGCGTTATGAAGGCCATGCGCGACCAGATGGACAAGGTTACGCTGGCGCCGCCGTTGCACAGCATTACGAACATCCTGCTCGATTTCGTCGAGAAGTTGGGCGATATATCGCCGGGCAACCTGAAGTATGTGAAGCCATACAGCGGCGGTTCGGAGGCCGTCGAATCGGCCCTGAAATTTGCCCGTCAATACTTCAAGCAGAGCGGGAGGCCGAACAAGCACAAGTTCATCAGCCGGTATTATGGCTATCACGGCGCGACGTTTGGGGGCATGGCTGCCAGCGGAAACGGGCCGAGAAAGTCCAAGTTTGAACCGCAAGCGGGCGGCTTTCTGAAGGTGTTCCCGCCGAGCTTCTACCGCGATCGCTTTTCGACTTGGGAGGAAGCGAACAGGTTCGCGGCCCGAAGTGTCGAAGATGTAATCGTGCACGAGGATCCCGGCACGGTTGCCGGAGTGCTGGTCGAACCCATCGGCAACACCGGCGGGATTATCACACCCACCGACGAGTACTTCCAGATTCTCCGCGAGACTTGTGACCGGTACGACGTGTTACTGATCTTTGACGAGGTCATCACCGGATTCGCTAAGACTGGAAATATGTTCGCCGCCCAAACCTTCGGCGTCACGCCGGACATCATCTGCACAGGCAAAGGGATATCGAGCGGCGCGATGCCGCTCGGCGCCATGATTGCGCGCGAAGATATGGCGGATGCTTTCCGAGGAACGCCCGAAGAAGGCGTTCACTTTGCCCATGGCCATACCTTTGCCGGCAACCCGCTTGCCTGCGCGGTGGGACTGGCGGTGGTGGACGAGATCCTGGAGAAGGATCTGTGCACAAAGGCGCAACGGCTGGGCGACTATCTGCGCGACAAGCTTGCTTGCCTGAAGAAGTACGGCGTGGTTCGCGAGATCCGGGGAAAAGGCATTCTGCTAGGCGTCGAGCTCGTCAAAGATACGAAGAATATGCAACCGTTTCCGGAGCTCGGAAATGAGTTAAAGAAGACAGCGCTTGAAAAAGGCATCATTCTGCGAGTTGATCCGAGCTGGTTCGCTGTTGCTCCTCCGCTGATTGCCGAAGAGCAGGACATTGACGAAATGTGCGATCTCATCGACTCCAGCCTGCGCCTGGCCCTGGACAGGGTTGGGCGAAAATGAGCGCGAAACCAACCAAGCTGTTTGATTGGTTTATGCTCCTGTCGTGCAATCTGATGTGGGCTAGCCAGTTCGTTATGGTGAAGCTGGTGCAGGAGCAGATGGGCCCGCTCTTTGCCGTGACGTTCCCCATTGCCCTCTCCACGATTCTGCTGGTCTTTCTCGTGAAGCGTGAGCCCAGTGTTCGCGTCACCAGGCAGGACATCTGGAACTTCGTGTTACTCGGCATCGCCGGCCAGTTAGTGGCGCAATTGTTCATCACGTGGGGCGTCCGTTTCGCGCCTGCCTCGAACGCCGCGCTGCTGGCTCTGATCATGCCCATTTCCACGGCAGTGATGGCTCACTTTTTTCTAGGCGAGCACATGAGCACGATTCGGTGGATCAGTTTCGGATTGGCTTTGCTTGGTGTGCTGGCTTGTTCCGGCGTGGATTGGAGCGATCTGAACTTTGGGAAAGGTTACTTGGGTGGCAACTCGTTGATCTTTCTGAGCGTTCTCGGCAGTGCCTTCTACAACGCATATAGCAAGAAGGCGCTGGAGCGCCATTCGCCATTGCAGGTCTTGCTCTATAGTTACTATGCGCTGCTGCTGGTATTGCTGCCGATCACGGTCGCGATTGAGCCGAGTGGGTTCACGAACCTCTTGCATTATTCGACTACGGTTTGGATCGGCCTGGCGATTCTCGCCGTCTTCCAATATTTCCTTTCCATGGTCATCTTCTTGAACGTGCTGACCCGCCTCGATGCCACGCAGGCGGCGCTCTCCAACTACCTCATCCCATTTTTTGGGGTTCTCATTGCGGCGATCGTGCTGCATGAACACCTAACAGGCTTCATGATCGCCGGTGGATTGCTGGCGCTGGCGAGCACGCTGCTAATTACCGTCTGGGACGACGCACCGCCCCATGACGCACCGCATCCCGACGCGGTCGCGCCGAGCGAGCGGCCTGTCGCCTGAAGTGCTTTTCGAAAGAGAACGAATGACGAAATGGATATTGGGACTTCTGCTTTTGCCGCTGGCATTGCCTGTATTGAACGCCGGCGCCGCGCCACCTATCATGTTGGGCAGCCACGAGGCGACGTACGCCGATGACGGTTCGTTGATCCCCTGGACCTCGTGGTCTGATGCGCTCAATCGCGAGATGAACTGGTACCTGCAATGTCCGATCGAACACGGCTACCCGCGGTTCGTCTGGATGACGTTCATGGACGGCGAGCACCAGGCCGATCCCAAGCGTTTTGACTTCATTCCTTCCATGCAGAACGGCGTTGGCATCATCTCCTATCTGAAGTACTACAATTTCACGGGGCGCAAGAATCCAAAGGTTCTCGAATTCGCCCGCTATATGGGCGACTATCTGGTGAAAGAATCGCTCACTCCCGACACCGGTAAGTACCCACGATTCACACGTTCCACCGGCGCTCGCGGCAAGTTTCCTCAACCCGCCGATTCCGGTTCGCAAGACGACAAGCCATACGAGGTGCAACCCGACAAAGGGGGTATAGCCGGCTACGCACTGGTCATGCTATACAAGGAAACCAAGGATAAGCGTTATCTCGATCAGGCGTCGCAAAACGCTCGTGTGCTGGTAGCCAACATGCGGCAAGGTGATGCGACTCACTCGCCGTGGCCGTTTCGAGTCGACTACCGAACCGGCGTGGCGCGCGGTGAAATCTCCGGAAACATGACCTTCAATCTCCGGCTCTTTGATGAACTGATAGCGCAAGGCTATCCAGAGTTTCAGAAGCCCCGCGCCGCACTCTGGGCTTGGATCCTGAACTACCAACTCCCGACTGCCAAGAAAGACGGCCAGCTCTTCGTCGAGTTCTTCGAAGATCATCACTCCCAGAAGAACCGAACCGCATGGGCGCCGCTAGCCTTGGCGCGATATCTGGTCGAGAAGAAGGACGCCCTCGATCCCGATTGGCAGGCACACGCGAAGCTACTGATCGACTTTGTCAGCGTGACCTTCACCAGCGTCCATTTTGGAGTAGCGGTGTGCGGCGAGCAGGACGAAGACCGCGATCCATGGGGCGGCATCAACTCCAGCTACGGCGCTGTACTAGCCCTCTATTCAGCCGCCACCGGCTCGCCCGAGTACAAAAGGATCGCGCAACAGGCGCTGACGTTCGTGCTTTATGCAGTAGACGCCGACGGCTGTCCGCGCGACTCAATTCTCGGAAATCACCGAGGCGGCTGGCAGGAAGACGCGCACACGGATAAGGTTCACAACATCGTTGACGCGCTGACGGCCTTTCCTGCGTGGGGAAACTAACTGGCGAAGGAATGAGCCTCACGTGCGGTCAGAACATTTGATCGCTGCACACCGGGCCCATCGAGCTTTGTTGGATCCGGGGGCGGCTGTTGGCAGGCGGATCCCGCCCCGGTTCCCTAACAATTACGCGAGCTCAATATTGGAGACATGGACCATGTTCGTTGATAGGCGGTGAACATCGGGGTTGTAAGACCTGTGGGAGTTACGAGTACCGGCAAGGCACTTTATCGAATACCCTACGTAAGTCGTGCATCGCATTCCAGTTCGCGTCCATCTCGAAGCCGGCCAGGACTACGACCACGTCGAACCAAGAGTCCACGTCGAACCAAGAGTCCACGTCGAGTAATCCTACACAGGGTATATGGCCGAAGTACTCGAGACCACTCTCCCTGCCCCGGCGCTAGCGGAAGAGCGCTTCAAACCCAAATTCAATCCCTGGCTCATCGCCATTGTGGTCGCCCTTGCGGCGTTCATGGAAGTCCTTGATACCAGCATCGCCAATGTCGCGCTTCCGCATATGGCCGGTAATCTCGGCGCCAGCAACGATGAAAGTACCTGGGTGCTGACTTCCTACCTCGTCTCCAACGCCATCGTTCTTCCCATCAGTGGATGGCTTGCCGGTCTCTTTGGACGGAAGCGTTTTTTCCTTCTCTGCATCCTCCTCTTTACCGTCAGTTCACTTTTTTGCGGCGCGGCATGGAGCCTTGCGATCCTGATCATTTTCCGTGTCGTCCAGGGCGTAGGTGGCGGAGGGCTGCAACCCATGGCCCAAGCTATTCTGGCCGACACATTCCCGCCCCATCAGCGGGGCATGGCCTTTGGGCTTTACGGAATCACCGCGATCATGGCGCCGACTATCGGTCCAACCCTCGGAGGATGGATCACCGACAATTACTCCTGGCGATGGATTTTCTACATCAATCTTCCAGTTGGAATCCTGACGCTGTTCCTCGTCTATCGCATGGTGGAGGATCCACCCTTCCTGAAGCGGGCGAAAGGCGCCGGTATCCGCGTGGACTACATCGGCATAGCGTTGCTTGCGCTCGGCATCGGTGCTCTCCAAGTGTTGCTCGATAAGGGCCAGGAAGACGATTGGTTCGGCTCCAACTTCATCGTCACGCTCGCCTTGGTCTCTGCGATCTGTCTTATATCGCTGGTCGTCTGGGAGTGGCGTCACAAGGACCCCGTCATCGACGTCCGCCTGTTCAAGAACTTCAACTTCGCTACTGCGAATCTAATGATGTTTACTTTGGGGATCATCCTTTTCAGCAGTCTGGTGATGATGCCGCAATTTCTCCAAACACTTATGGGGTACACTGCGCAGTCGGCCGGGCTGGTGCTTTCCGCCAGCGGCATCGTGTTGCTGTTTGAAATGCCGATCGTAGGCCAGCTCACCACGAAGTTTCCGACTAAGTACATCATCGCTTTTGGATGGTTATCGCTCGCGTGCGCCATGTATTATTCCACCGTACGAATGGATTTACAGATGAGCTTCCAGTCGGCGATGTGGCTGCGCGTGGCGCAAGCGTTCGGCATGGGGTTTCTGTTCGTGCCCATCACCCTTGCCGGTTACATCGGGATTCCCCCGGAGAAGAGCAACAGCGTTTCGGGCCTGGTGAACTTTATGCGCAACATGGGCAGCAGCGTGGGAACATCCATGGTGACAACGCTGCTCGCGCGCCGGGCCCAATTCCACCAATCGGTGCTGTCGTACCACACGGGCGCCTCCGATTCCGTGTTCCGGAGCCAGGTGAGCGGGTTGAGCCAGCAACTCATCAACTCAGGATCCAGCGCTACCGATGCACAGGCGCACGCGTACGGACTCATCTACCAATCCATGCTGGCGCAGTCGCAGACGCTGGCCTATATTGATACTTATATGGTGCTCTCCGTGGGCGCCGGCATCATGTTTTTGCTCGCCTTCATCGTCCGCAAAAACGACCCGCATGCGGGAAGACAGATTGTGGTGGAGTAGAAGAGTCCATGATCAGAGTGGTTACCATCGAGCGCGAATACGGAAGCGGAGGCGCCGAAATCGCCCGGAAGCTGGCCGACCGGCTGGGTTGGAAGCTGTGGGACCACTTGCTGACCGACGAAATCGCCCGCCTCATGGACTGCGAATGCGTCGCCGTTGAGCAGCACGAGGAGCGGCCAGATCCCCTGTATTACCGGCTGTTCAAAGCTTTCATGCGAGGCAGCTTTGAGGGTAGTCTGAACACCCACCGGCTGAAGTTGGTGGACGCCGACTGCATCCGAGATGCCGCGCAGCGAGTCGTTTTGGCGGCGGCCAAGGAGGGCCACTCTGTCATCGTTGGACGCGGCTCGGCGTATTATCTGAAGGACCGGCCCGACGCCTTTCACGTTTTCATCTACGCTCCACTCGCTGAGAAGGTACACCGGTTGCGGCAAAGGGGAAAGAGCCAGGAGGAGGCGATCCAGCTGGCGGAAACCGTGGACCGCGACCGTGCGGCCTTCATCAAGCAATACTTCGAAGTGGAATGGCCCTCCCGCCATTACTTCCACCTGATGATTAACTCCACGATTGGAGACGATGCGGTGGTCCAGACCGTTGTCGATGGCGTCGCCGCATTCGAGAAGCAGCCGGCATAATCTGCCATCGCTAACGCCATTTCGGAATCTCGGTCACATCTGAAGACTCCAGTCAAGCCCGCGTAGCACAGGCCTTCAGCCTGTGGCTGGATCGTGTGTTTCGGAGCTACCTAACGTTACCGGCCGGTTTGGCGCGGGGAGGCGCGGACGGCGCGCTCGAAGGCCCAGTTGCGAATGTGATTGATCTGCTCTTTCATGGTGTGCGAGAGCGGTACCACGGCAGCGGCCACGCTGAGCAGATCGTGGCTGGTGACAGAGCGATCAGCCAGGCGCGCCTTGGTTATCGAGGAAACGACGCACTGTTCCACCTCGGCCCCGGTCCAGCCGTGGGTGAAGGCGGTCAATTGATCGAGTTCAAACTGCGAGGAATCGACGCCCCGGAGTTCCAGGTGTATCTTGAAGATCTCCAGCCGCTCGTCATCGGTGGGTAGGTCGACAAAGAAGAGTTCGTCAAAGCGTCCCTTGCGAAGCAGTTCGGCCGGCAGCAGGTCGATGCGGTTGGCGGTGGCGGCGACGAAAAGGCCGCGGGTTTTTTCCTGCATCCACGTCAGGAAGAATGCGAATAATCGGGCTTGCGCTCCGCCCATATCGGCAGCGGCAATCATGCCGGTTTCAATTTCGTCGAACCAAAGCACGGCCGGCGCCACGTCTTCCATGGTCTTGCACGCGTCGACGAAAACAGCATCAGGAGTGCCGTGCTGGCCGGAGAAGACGGCTGACATATCGACACGGTAGAGCGGCAACTCGAAGTAAGAAGCAGTCGCCTTGATGGAGAGACTCTTGCCGCAGCCGGGAATTCCCATGATCAGGATTCCCTTGGGCACAATTTCGTCGTCCTTGCTGTCGCGCATCTGAAACAGCTTCTTGCGCTCCAGAAGCCATTTCTTCAGGCCCGGCAGCCCACCGACCGCGGCCATGCTTCCGCCTTCGGCAATGTATTCAATCACGCCGCCGCGGTTAACCAGCAGTCGTTTCTCTTCGAACAAAGCCGGCAGCGACTCGTTCCCCAGGCCCTTGCCCACGGCCAGACCACGTCGCAGTGCGAACCGCGCTTCCTCCAGGGTCAGCCCCTGTAGCGCGCGCCCGAACTGATGCAGGGTTGCCTCGCTGATCGAAGTCCCGCCTTTCTGATCCGACATATCGCGAGTCTCTTCGCGGAGAAACTGAACCAGCTCGACCAGGTCGGGAAGCCGCAGTTCTACAAACATCAGGCTTCTGTCGAGCTCCTCCGGAATCCCGCGAACCGGTGAACTGATAACAGTGAACTTCCACCGATCGCGGCAGCTGTGGTGGAGGTCCCGGAGCCGCCTGCGGACCTCCGGAGATTCGCGCAGCGGCTCGTGAAAGTCCTTGAGATGGAAGATGGCTGAATCTTTGTAGGCATCGATGAAATCGAGCGCTACTCGCGGAGATTGTGAGCCTGGCTCGGCGGCCTCGCCATCCTTATGTAGGCCCTCCGTCAGACTCCAGGTCCACACCGTGACGGGCGTTGGCGCCGCGAGGCGTGCGGCCACCTCGCGCAGAATCTTGGCAACCCGCTGTTCTTCCGTGGAACGAACGTACGTTAGTGGACGCCCGGATTCAAAGATCTCGCGAATGACTTTGGCTGCGCGGCTTTCGGAAGACGGGGCCGGCGCCAAGGCCTCGCCGGGCCGGTTGTCAGTCCCGGAAATGTTGGACGTGGATGTTTGGGCAGCGATGAGGGTACTCTCCGGTCTAATGCCTGTTCCTTCCATTATCGTTGCCAGAGGATCGGCGATGCTTGGCTCTCGCTGAAACCGGACGTCGACAGGCTGAATCACCCCAAGCTCACCACCCTGGATTACCAGCCCTTGCGCGCTCGCAGATTGTTGATGTGAGCCACGTGATGATGGCAGTGCCACGCATAGAGCCCGAGCGTTTTGTCGAGCCGCATCTCGCCATTCTCGGGGTGAACGAACGTGCGCGCAAAGGCCTGGTCGTCGAGCGAGCGAAGCAGAAGCACCCAGCGCTTGTGGAGCGAGGAGAGGAGGCTCAGCGAAAGCCCGACGGGCGCCGACTTCGCGTCAGGCAGCTCGGCCCAGAGCTGCTCGTCGTAAGGCTTAATTGTGGGTTTGTCCTCCGTCAGCGCCAGCCGGAAACGCACGTAGCTATTGGCGTGGCTGTCCGCGTAATGATGCACCACCTGGCGGACAGTCCAGCCGCCGGGGCGATAGGGCGTATCC
>JBAUOG010000973.1:0-7171 GCA_049579625.1 Bryobacteraceae bacterium | reverse complement strand
GCTTAAGGTGGATCGCACCACGGTCTATCGGATAATGCAGGGCGAGACGAAGAAGCCGCAGCCATGGATCAGAGAAGCTTTGATTAAAGCGCTGGAATTGAACGAAGAACAAGCTTCCGTCGTCCGTCGTGGCCTCGGAGCAACTTGAGCCGCACGAAGTCTTCTTCGCAAATTTAATCTCTTTCTTATCAGGCGTTTCCAGCGGCCTTTGCAACCACTTGCAACGATTTGCAACGGTTGCAAGTGGTCGCAAATGGCTTACGTACCCTAAAGTCGTCGTGTCAGCAACGAACCGTTGCTGTATTGACGATGACGCCACCATACGAACTACGGTCCAAGCGAATTGCAGCTGAGATTTCCGCCAGTTTGCTCGCAGCGAAGGCCCGAGTAAACCGCTGTCGCCTCTCCAACCTCGAACGGGGATATGCCCAGCCGACCGTTGCGGAGTTAGAGCGACTGACCACAGCGCTCGAACAGTTGATTGATGCAAAGGCCGCCATCCGGGAGACGGCTGCCTCAGTTGGCTGGCCACTGAGGAGGCTGGAATGACTAAGGCCTCTCTGAATCCCGATCAGCTTCGGATGGTCGAGATTATCGAAGCGCTGGGTTTTGGCGCGATCGAGGGCCTTCTGATTCGCGACGGACTGCCCTGCTATGAACTCGAGCATTGCGTGGTGCAGGCAATCAAGTTGGATTCGGCGCGCGAGCTGCAGCCTGATCCTCAGAAGGCCGACCTCACGCTCAAGATTGAATTCGAGCGCCTCTTCAGTCAGTTAAGTCTTTTGCGTGAAGGCCTCGTTGATATCGATGTCAGGCATAGAGTGCCATTGCGACTCGTTGTGAGGCGCCGCTACAAGGACTTGTCGCGCGCGTGCCAGATGAGGGAAGCGTTGTGAGTCATCACGCACAAGCCACCTCCCGCGAAGGGCTTTCATCTGTCCGGATCGCCGAAGTCTGGGAAAGGCTTGGTGGCGGCGAACTCAAGAACGCGCGCGGCCGCGCCTTCCGGCGACGTGGCGACGGGTTCAACGTCGCGTTCGACCTTGAGCGCGGGCGATGGTTTGATCATGCCGCCGGCGTGGGCGGCGGCGTCCTGGCCTTAGCGGAGACGGCGCTAAACACTGACCGGCGAGCCGCGCTGGCCTGGCTCCATGACGAGGCCTTCCTGGAAGCTAGCAACTACAGCGCTGAGGAACGACGGGCGTATTCACGACGTCGTGAACACGCCTCAGTTGTCGCTCGTGACATCGAACACTGGCGGGTCGCGCTTGCCGGAGAATTGAACGCGCGCAAGATTTCCGCAGTGGAGACAGGAAACGACGATGAACTCAAAAGTGCGGCACGACTCTGCCATCTGCTTGAAAATGGGGCACCCGAACTATTTGCGAGGGAGTTCTTCAGACAGAGGAAAGCAGACCCCGAAGGGACGGCGCGGCTCATCGAGGCCGGTCGACAGTTTGAGGACGAATCTAAGTGGATCGCGGCCGCGGCGGTAGCAGTGCTCGCACGGCAAGCCCAATCGGAGGCATCCGGTGCAGCCTGACGCAATTGAACGCGCCTTAATGAGTCCGGATTTTGGTGACGACCTCGCGGCCATGTTGCCGAGCGGTAAGCGCAAACAGGACGGCACCTCAGTTGGCACCGCCAGCACAAGTGAGATCTCTATTTCAGAGACGATGCAATGGCCGGCACCGATCGACGAGGCGGCTTATTACGGGTTGGCAGGAGACATCGTACGAACCATCGCACCCCAGACCGAAGCTGATCCCGTAGCACTTCTCGTCCACATTCTAGTCGGGACAGGCAGCCTTTTTGGTCGCGGCCCGCATGCTCGCGTAGGGGGCGAGAGTCATCACACTAATGAAAACGCGATCTGCGTCGGGAAAACCTCAAGTGCACGCAAAGGCACGGCGAAATCCGATACATTCAAACTCCTCTCCTCCATCGATCCAGCTTGGACCGAAAACCGTGTGATGTCGGGCCTGTCCAGCGGTGAGGGCCTGATCTGGGCGGTGCGAGACCAGATCGAAAAGCTGGAGCCGCTCCGCGGTAAGGGCAGGAAGATCGTCGATTACCAGAACGTCATCGTGGACAAGGGCGTAACGGACAAGCGACTGCTCGTGATTGAGCCCGAGTTCGCTTCGGTACTGCGCGCGGCCGGCCGGGATGGGAACACGCTCTCGACCGTCTACCGACAAGCATGGGAATCAGGAAAACTGCGCGTGCTCAACAAAAATTCCCCGGTGCAGGCGACCGGCGCCCATATTTCCATCATTGGGCACATTACGCGCGACGAGCTCTTGATGGAGTTGAGCAACAACGATAAAGTCAACGGCTTCGGGAACCGGAACCTGTGGCTGTGCGTCCAGCGATCCAAATTTCTGCCTGACGGTGGAGACTGGAACCACCTCGACCTTGACCCACTCATCAGCCGGTTGAAGAGTGCCGTCGAGTTCGCCCGCTTGGAGGGCCAGATGCGCCGAGACGCCGACGCGCGAGCGATGTGGCACGCGGTTTATCCGAAGTTGTCCGGTGAGCGCCAGGCCTGTTTGGCTCACTCACATCGCGGGCCGAGCCTCATGTGCTTCGTTTGTCCTGCATCTATGCACTGCTCGACCTCTCAGCCGAGATCCAGAGATGCCATCTCGAGGCAGCGCTGGCTTTGTGGAAGTACTGCGAGGACTCGACTCAGGTTATCTTTGGCGACGCCTTGGGCAACCAGGTGGCAGACCGGATCCTGGATGCGCTCAGAAAAGCACCGGCGGGTTTGACGAAAGATGACCTCAACGGGCTATTCGGCAGGCATCGCAAATCGGAGGAAATAGGCACGGCGCTGCGCATCCTGAACGAACGCGGGTTGGCGCGGTCCGAGAAATCGGACACGGGTGGCCGACCGGAGGAACGCTGGTTTGCATACACAGCAACTGCGCGAAAAGCGATAAAAGCGCGAGAAGGGGAGGGGGAGTGATGACTTTCCGCGCTTTTATCGCTTTTCGCGCAGTTGCTAGGGGAGTGAAAACAGCATGCCTGACTACCTGACCATCGCTAGGCGAGCCCTGGAACGCCCCAAGGAAGTTGGGCATCCTGAGGCCCTTGAGGACGTGCTGAAAGGCTTGGCCGTAGAACTTTGGAGCAATGCTGCCGGCAGGCTCTTCATTGTGGCCGACGAAGAGGATGCAAAGCGTCTGGGTGAGCCCAGAGGCACTGTGTACACGTCGGCGGAACTACAACAAGTGGTTCAAATCCGGGATCCCGACATCGTGCGTGAAATTCACGAATGGAAGCGGAAGTTTAACGGTCGCGTGCGGGAGTACCGAGGCAAGCAATGAGCAGTCTTCCTCAGCCAGTCGATCTGACGAAGGTGCCCGCGGTTCCCTGGGCTTGGGTCGATGAGCACGTCTACGCCGCCATTCGCGGGTGCAGCGTAAAGGTCCTTCAGAACGAACGAAGGTTGAACATCGGCTGCTCGTTCCGGCGGATTAACGGAACGACGATCAGATACCGGCTCGGGGAAATCACAGCTTTTCTGGAGTCACAACCGCCGGGCGGTGGCTCTGCAAATCCCATTAATCCAGCCAGGCGGGGACGCGGCCGACCGCGCCGGACATCAACTTGACTCTTCTTCAACACCATTACATGAATGGGATCCGTACAGAGTTCACCGCATGAGCGTTTTCAGGAACGGCAAGCTTTATCATTACGAGTTCAGGCTGGATGGACGCCGGCATCGGGGTTCCACCGGCACCGCGAACAAGCAACTTGCTATCAACGAGGAGCGCCGCCAACGCGAGCGATTGGAGAAAAGCTACAGCCAAGTTCTTGAAGCGGAAGGTCGCGAGCAGCAGCGGAAAACGATTCAGCAAGCGGCCGATGAATTCCTGAAGGATTACCGACCCAGACACCAGTCGGCCACCTATGCGGAGTATGCTCTCGGGCATGTGAGCAGGCTCCTCGGTGGAAGCCTAGTGGTGGAAATCACGCCTAATGTCGTGAAGCGGTATCAGGCCGATCGGCTTCATGAGAAAGCCAGCGCCAAGACCATCAATGACGAAGTGCAATTGCTGATCCGGCTGTGCGGCGAGCAGGGCGCTTTGATTCGGGCGACGTTACGCCGAGACAAAGCGTTAAGGCTGGCGCTGCCTCCTTCGCCCGGCCGGCCGTACAGCAGCGATGAAAAGGCTCGGATGCTGGAAGAGGCGCAGAAGCTACGGACGCCGCAGATGCACGCAGCCCTCGCATTGGATTTAAACACCGGTCTCCGAGATAAGGAATTGCGCGAGATCAGGTGGCAGCAGATCGACTTGATCCACAAGAAGACGCTCACCGTGGGCAAGTCGAAAACCGACGCCGGCACCGGGCGCGTGATCCCGCTGAATGTCACGGCCATCGCTGCGCTCGAAGCGCATGCAGCCTGGTACACCCGCCGGTTCGGGGAGTGTCGGCCGGAGTGGTTTGTCTTCGCTTTTGGGAAGCCTCTTCCAAATGACCCAACGCGCCCAATCACGTCATTCAAGACTGCGTGGACACGAGTCCGGCAGAAGGCTGGGGTGAGTGGTCGGTGGCACGACAACCGCCACACGCTGATCACGGAACTCGCTGAGTCGGGTGCGGGCGACGAGGTGATTATGGACATCGCCGGGCATGTCTCGCGCGCCATGCTGTCGCGCTACGCGCATGTCCGGACGGAAGCAAAGCGCCGCGCTCTCGACGAGATCGCCGCGCGGCAGCAGGCAGCTGACGAAAGGCGCCAGCAGGAAATCATAGAGCAGCAGGCTGCGGTCTCTCCACCTCTGCCGGCAGTGGTTCAGTAAATGCGAAACCGTGTCATTGGCTGGCTGGTGGTGGGGCTGTAACAAAACGACTCGCATCCCCGGCATTAACGAGTTCGTTGGCATTTCCTGGGGGCCACGGGCCGCGTTGTCAGTACGGCGGCTCTGTCAAACCTGCAGCGCGAAGGCGAAGACGTCTGCGGTTTCAGGCGCTGGCGAATCCGAATCGTCTCTTATGGCCGGTCCATCGAACCTTAATGAGGGTCAAGGATAAGGCTCATCTTCTCGTTCTTAAGGAGGAACTGAGATTCGTCCATGCGATGCAACCTGGCGCTGACAGTCACTCCATTCACGATGCCGGTAAGATTGAGAAGGTTCGGCTGCGGCTGCTGAAGGGTCAGTTTCCCCTTCCAATCCGGGTCCCCACCGTCGGAAAGGTCCGCGGTCGTAGCACCGCTGTCAAGATTGAATGCGATGTAATCGACTTCGCCATTCCGGATCTGGATCGCAGCCTCGCCGGGGGCGTCAAAAACCAGCCTAACCCACCGGTCATCGCCAGGCCCGATATGCAGGATGTCGGCGAGAGATTTGGTAAACAGGGCATGCTGCGGTTCTCCTGAATGCGAGAACTCGTCGACCGTCCAGATGCCCTGCAGCGGAACCGAAACAGCGGATGCCTTTGTGATCCGGGCATATCGCGAGGCATTGTCGGCGAGGCAAACCACAAAGAGACATACGCCGAGCGCGCCCTGCAGAATGCGAGCTCCCTTATCGATCCACTTGCGTTCGGACAAAGGCACACGCCGCAGCGGAAAGGCGGACCGATTCAGAACCCAGAGCCTCGCCATCCGAGGGATTTCCGGCGCTGCCAGAAAGATCGCCATCAGCAGGAGATTGAAGGAGAAAAGCTTGACGTTCACGTTGTAGGCGATGTTGAGAGCGACTACGTTGCTCAACACAAGGACGCAGAGGATGGCCCCCAGATTGGACAGGCGAGGGATGAGCAACAAGATTCCGCCCAGGACCTCAAGAGAACCGCTAAAAATCGTATACCCTTTCGAGGCGGCCATGAAGCGCCACATGAGATTAAAGTGATTCAGATTCCCGAGCGGCTGCACCAGGTCCATCCTGGTGATGGAGTGGAATTGCATCGGAAAAACCTTATCGAATCCATACATGAACATGATGGCTGCCAGAGTAAGCCGCAGGAAAAGGCTGAGCCATGCGTGTAGCCTCCGGTAATCCGTTCGCTTGCTGTCCCGGATCGACCAGAGAAGCACGCCAAAAAGCGCGGCGGCAACAAAACAGAAGTGCTCGACCCAGTCAAACAGACTGTCGCTCGATCCGTCCCCGAATTCAATCGGCTGCTGAATGCCCAGCAGATGTCTCCCCACCCAGGGGATGACACCGTGTAAGCCCGCTTCGAGTGGAAAGAAGGGCGGCCTTCCTTGTTGATGGATAACAAGCGCCATCAATGTGGAAAATGCATACACGGCGTAAATGACGAAATAGCAGAAGGAGATTCGGAAAAGGATGCGGATCGCGGGGTTCCACCCAGCGAGCCAGTCGCTGTCATGTGATTCCAGAGATAGTCGTTCTGAATCGAACTGAGGGTCGCTTTTCAATTTCACGCATCCCTTTCCGGCAACGCTAAAATTCAATACCGTATACCTTCGGCGATTACGTGGACTAAGCCATGCTCAGCAAGGTCTACAAGGCAAACCCTGCCGAACGCAATTATAGCCCTGCCGAAGTGTCCAGCACGGAGGTGGTCCCCATCTCCGATAATCCTGATCTTGCCCGCATCCAGCGTTCCCAATCGGCGGGATACTACCGCATCTGTTCGCCAGGAAAATTTCGGCCGTGATTACGTCGGCAAGCGACAGATCCCGACAGCGCCTCAGCATGACGACTTCGGTGTTTGAATTATAGGCTTCCTGACGTCCTTCTGCAGAGACAGCTTTGAACGAACTTAGCCGGATAGTCAGAGTCCCCCCAAAGTCCCCCCAAATTCGGCCGAAATCAGCTTCTTAGCGTTCTAAGTCTTGTGTTTGCAACGCGAGGCGGCGATAAGTACTTCGGCTGTTAACCGAAGGGTTGTAGGTTCGAATCCTACCTGAGGAGCCAGAATAACCCCTTTATTTTCAATGCAACCATTTGACGACACGCCGTTTGCGGCATTGCGGGCGGCCTCTGTCTATCGAAATCGAATTACCCATATTTACCCGAATTTCCTTATCCATGGACACGAGGGTACCCCCAGTTTTCCCCCAGCGCGCACCTCAAACATCGGCGAAGACTCCGCGCCGGCTCTGAGGCCCTATCCGGGCCGAGGGCGCGCGAAAAGCGCGGAAAGCGCGGTAAGGGTCCGGACCGTCGTGCCGCCCTGAAGCAGCGTCCGG
>JBAUOG010000972.1:0-1714 GCA_049579625.1 Bryobacteraceae bacterium | reverse complement strand
AGCGGCGGGAGTGGCTGCGCAGGTGGCGATCTATTGAAACTTTGGTTGTCATACTGAAAATGCAGCCGCGGAGCGGCGAAACGACAACGCGATACGGCGCCATTTATATCGCGGCTACGTTCGTTCTGCGAACGCGTCCGGGGGCTCCGCTCCGCGTCGCCCCATAGGCATCAAGTTAAGGGCGCGTTGCTCTTCAAAGAAAATGGAAGTCCTTCCACAATCGCTGGTTCGTAACTAACAGTGATTGGAAGAAGGAGCTTCCGATGCGGATTCTAGTCAAGGTGGGCGCAGCGTTGCAACAGTTGTTGGGGCCTTTCGCCCAGGCGGCGGCTGACGAATGTGGGGTTATCAAGCGGAAGCGGAAGTTTTCGGGGCTGTCGCTGGCCCAAACGTTCGTCTTGGGGTTTTTGCAGGATCCGCAAGCTTCCGATGAGAAGTTGGCGCAAATTGCCGCTCAGTGCGGTGTGGAGGTTACGCCACAAGCGATCGAGCAACGTCATACGGAGAAGTTGGTCGATTTCTTGCAGCGACTATTCCGCGCGGCCACGCAGGTCGTCGTTGGTTCCGATAAGGCGTTAGCGCCGATTCTGGAACGATTCACGAGCGTCACCTTGCTGGATAGTTCCACGATCATGTTGCCGGACCAAGAACAGGAGCAGTTTCCCGGATGTGGCGGCAGCTATGGCAGCGGTGCGGCGGCGCTGAAGTTGCAGACCGAATTGGACCTACGCAGCGGCGCCTTGACGCATGTGGGGATCGAATCAGCCCGCAGCCCGGACGCCGCGACGAAGCGTCAGCACGCCCGCCGCGGCCCTGGGTCGCTGCGGATCAGCGATCTAGGTTACTTCAATGTGTTCGTGTTCGCAGCCATGACGGCTGCGGACGAGCATTTTTTGTCACGTTTGCAGTTTGGCACGGCCGTACGGCCGCATGATGGCCACTCGGTGGACTTGCTGCCTTGGCTGGCGAACCAGCCCGGTCCGCTGGTCGATCGGCCGATCTTACTGGGACAGAAACAGCGCTTGGCGTGCCGCTTAATCGCTTGGCGATTGCCCCGAGAACAAGCCAATCGCCGCCGCCAGAAGCTGCGTCAGGAAACGATGCGCAAAAGAGGATGCGAGCCGTGCGCGGAACGCTTGGCGTGGTGCGACTGGACGATTCTGGTGACCAGCGTGCCCGGCGACATGTTGACGCCGAAAGAAGCGACAGTGCTGTATCGCGCTCGCTGGCAAGTCGAGTTGTTGTTCAAGCGTTGGAAGTCCCAAGGCCTCGTCACCGAGCTGAGCGGCTCGACGGAGGTTCGTCAAATGGTGCGGGTCTGGGCGCGGCTGTTGGCGGCGGTGGTGCAACACTGGCTGATCATCGCGAGCGTCTGGGGCGATCCGACTAAGAGCCTCAGCAAAGCCTTCGAAGCAGTCCGCGCTTTTGCCGGGCGCATCGCAGCCGCGCTGACCTGCTTGCCGGAATTGGACCGTGTCCTCAACGACATTGGCAGAACAGTCGCGAAGACCTGTAAACGAAACACACGATCCAGGCCCGGAACATTCGAATTGCTTAACGATCACGACCTCTTGGACTTCCGCTTAACTTGATGCCTATGGGCTTCCCTTCGGTCCAGCCCCGGCCACCCAATGGCGGTCAATTCCCCCTGGCCCCCGGCCCCTCTCTCTGCTGCAAATAGATTGCATTGATCAAGTCTTGTACGTCTTTGTAC
>JBAUOG010000971.1:0-7437 GCA_049579625.1 Bryobacteraceae bacterium | reverse complement strand
GTCGTGACAGGTTTAATCGCTAGCGGACGTGTTGGCGCCGGCATCGGCGCGGAACTGGGCTCTATGAAGGTGACCGAACAAATCGACGCCATGATCGTCTCCGGCGTCAACCCCTACAAGTTCCTGGCCTCTACCCGCATTCTGGCTTGCATTGTTGCCCTGCCTTTGTTGACACTGGTGGCCGATGCTGCCGGCATTCTTATGGGGTGGCTCGCAAGCACTTTGGCGGAACCCATTTCCCTTCGTTTCTTCCTCAACGTCGGACTGAATGGCGTATCGTTCTCCGACTTTCTTCCCGCCACACTGAAGACTTCCATCTTCGGGCTTATTATTGGCGCCGTCTCGTCACACCAGGGCATGCAGTCGCACGGAGGCACGGCGGGAGTGGGCCGGTCGGCAACCAGCGCGGTTGTGCTCTCGTCGCTCTTTCTCATCCTGGCTGACGTGTTTCTAGTCCGCTTGATCATCGCCTTTTTTAGTTGAACCGCCGTATGGATAACACCGCCAACGTTCCGCCCATCGCGATAAGTCATCTGTCCAAATCCTTCGGCGAACAGAAGGTTCTGGACGGCATTGACCTAACCATTTCTCGTGGCCAAACCGTATCTTTGATGGGGCGTAGCGGCACCGGGAAGAGCGTTTTGCTGCGGTTACTCATCGGGCTCGATAGACCGGACTCTGGCCTGATCCGCATCAACGGCGAGGAAATCACGTCGCTGCGTATCGACCAGCTCAATAAGATCCGGCGAAAGCTCGGCTTCCTGTTTCAACAGGCTGCCCTCTACGATTCCCTCACCCTGGCTGAAAACGTCGAGTTTCCGTTGAAGCGCCAGACGAAGATGTCGGCCGAGGAGCGCATGGAGAAGGTCAAACAGCTGTTGACGGCGGTTAGCCTGGAGCGGGACCTCGATAAGCTTCCTTCAGAAATCTCAGGTGGCATGAAGAAACGAGCCGGCTTGGCGCGCGCTTTGGCTCTGGATCCGGAGATTGTCTTTTTTGATGAGCCGACCGCCGGCCTCGACCCTATTTCCGCTTCTGAAATTGGACAGCTGATTCGTGACCTAAGTAAAGAGCGAGGAACTACCTCTGTCGTCGCGACGCACGATATTCACGGCGTGCGCTGCTTTTCCGATCGCGCCGTGCTTTTGGACAAAGGTCAGGTGCTAATCGACGGCACGTTTGCCGAATTGCAAAAGAGCGAGAATCCGTTCGTCGTAGAGTTTCTGGCCGACGCCGCGTGAAGTGAGCATATGACGCAGTCCATTCGTCTTGGTCTATTTATTCTGCTGGGTCTTGCCATCCTCGGCGCCGGCGTGTTCTTGATTGGCAGCAGACAGTCGATGCTCCAACCGAACCTGGTGGTCCGAGCGCAATTCCAGAACGTCGGCGGGCTAAATGAAGGAGCTGACGTCCGTGTCGGTGGAATCCGTAAGGGGACTGTCCGGCATATTGAATTGCCTCACGATCCATCCGGCAGAGTCACAGTGGTCATGGACGTCGCGAAATCTACTGAGGATGTCCTTCGCAACGATTCCGTCGCCACCATCGCGTCCGCCGGGTTGTTGGGCGATAAGTTCGTTGAAATCTCCTTCGGTACGCCGGACAACCCGCGCTTGAAAAACGGCCAGACTATTGATAGTGTGCCCCCATTTGAGATTTCTGAAGTTGCAGTGCGGGCGAATAAGCTGTTGGATTCCGCGCAGGAAGCCGTTACTAACATTGGCGCGATCGCCGCCAAGATCAATCAGGGCAAAGGGACAGCCGGCGCTCTCATAAACGACCGGACGATGTACGACCAGGCCACGGCGAGCGTTTCCGCGATGCACGACGACATGGAGGCGCTCAAGAGTAACTTCTTCTTAAAGGGCTTCTTCAATAAGCGTGGGTACGTCGACGCCGATGAACTGAAGAAGCATGAGATCTCCCAGCTACCCGCCGGCCCGTCTATGAAAACGTTCGACTTTGACGCGAAGGCCGTATTTGACAAGGGGAATTCGGCGAAACTCAAGAATCAGAGGGTATTCGATGAAGCCGGAGAGTATCTTCAGAGCACCAAGTTTGGCTTGGCGGTTGTCGCTTCGTCGGCGGGCTTGAAAGGGGATAGCGAGCGCGACCGCACTCTCACCGAAGCGCGTACCGCGGTTGTCCGAAACTATTTAGTTCAAAACTTTCAGCTCGACGATACGCGGATCCGGACACTTGGCATGGGAAAGACGGAACAGTTGGGCGAGAACGGTAAGGTGCGGATTATTGTTTACCCTCGCAAGCCTGCGTCCAGCAAATCCGACTAGTGGCCGTTCCGCGGTCGCGGCTCAGAAAGGCATCCGCTTGCTCACGCGCGCGGTTCAGTGCTGGAGTTTTCACACAGACTCGTCAGCAAGCGGATGCGCAGATGTTTACGACGCTATGTTTAGCTCCGCGGGCGCCTGCCGCCCGACACGGCTTGTGTGGCGTAGCGATACACGCGCGGCAATCTTGCAGGGCCTCTCGTAACACTGGCAACGTTCTTTCGGTCGATGCCATGCTGCTTCATTCTGCAATCAGAGTGCCACTGAGCTGAGAATAGTTGCTGCCGCAATTAACGCTTGTGGAATCGGTCCCCTGAAAACGCTGTCTACGCTACCGATTCCGCTGCATCCGCTCGCTGACGCTCGCGGTTCTGTGCTGGAGACCGGAAACTCGCGTCCTCAGTTTGGTGGCCGGTTGTCCAAGTAATGTAGGATCGTGTGTGCAGTCGGCAGCTTCCCATACGGATGCGCCGGTTGTTTTGGCGCTGGTCCAAAACACCAACGCTGGATGGGCGTTTGACGAGGCCCACAGGCACGATCCTACCGCCATTCTTGGAATTACGCGTTTGACTCAGCTTTCATCATTTTCCCGTCCCGACTGAATTCCATCACAGCGGGGAGGGTGAAGTAGAAGGTCGATCCCTTGCCGGCTTCGGATTCAACCCAGATCCGCCCCCCATGGCGCTCAACGATTCTCTTGCAGATAGCAAGCCCTATGCCGCTTCCCGGGTTGTCCTGGCCATGCAGGCGCTTAAACAGGCCAAACACCTGCGCTTGGAACTGAGGCTCGATACCTTCTCCATTGTCCGTGATAGTGAAGAGCCACTCCTTCCCACGCGGCTCGGCAGCGACGTGCACACGCGGCGGTGCCTCTCGCCGGTACTTGATCGCGTTTCCCACCAAATTCTGGATCAACTGCGCGAGATGAACTTTGTCCCCTAGGACGGTCGGTAAATGGCTATGAGTAACGACGGCCCCGCTCTCCTCGATCGCGCTATTCAAGCTGTTGAGCGTCGTATCCAGGATTCCATTCATCTCCAGGGGCTGGAGCGTTCGGTCCGCCACTTCTCCTGCCTGCGAATACTCCAGCAAGGAGTCAACCAGTTGATTCATCCGGCGTGCGGCGGCCGCAATGGAACTTAAGTATTCCGCGCTATTGCCGTTAAGTTGTGCCCCGTTTTCACGGCGTATAAGCTCCGTGAAAATACTGATTGTTCTCAGCGGTTCGCGAAGATCGTGTGTCGCCGCGAAACCAAACTGTTGTAACTCCGCGTTGGTCTGTTCAAGTAACTCGGCATGCTTGGCGAGCGCTTCCGCCGCCTCTCGTTCCCTACGCTCCACGTCGCGCCTTGCTGCAACATTCCGAAAAACCAGTACCACGCCGATTGTATTTCCGCGCGAGTCGCGTATCGGGGCGGCGCTGTCGTCGATGGGAGTGCAGCCGCCGTCTTTCGCCGTAAGCACGGTGTGGTTGGCTAGACCCACCACCCGGCCTTCGCGCAAGGCTTTACTTACCGGGTTCTCCACCTTTGCGCCGGTTTCTTCATTGCTGATAACGAAGATTTGGTCCAGAAGTAAGCCAGCCGCCAAGTTTTGAGTCCATCCCGTCAAGGACTCGGCGACGGCGTTCATGAACGTGACCCTTCCCATAGCGTCGGTGGCGATGACACCGTCTCCGATACTGCCGATTGTCGTTTGCAGCCAGTCACGTGCCTCCCGAGTCTGCCCTTCGCTTTTTTGAAGTTCACGGATCAGTTGTCGCCGACGCCGCATTCCTTGTTGGATGGTGATCGTGGAAGCAACCAGAAACGTGAAGATGACGATGCTCCCAGCCGTGGCGATCAGTCCGAGCTGCCAGGTGCTAGAGTGTGACTCGCCGGAGAACTCTCCGAGCCTGGAATAAGCGGCCGTTTGAATGTCGAGGCATACCCGTCGCACCTCATTCATGAGGGCCTTCCCGCGGTCGTTCACGACAAGGGCGCGAGCCGGATCAAATCCTTCGCTTCGGCGAACCTCGATTGTCTCCGCCAACTCCGCAAGCTTGTCGTTGATTAGCGGCTTCAGGGATTCGATCAGGCGCGTTTGATCGGGTCGGCCTGCCGAAGCCGAGTCCAGTGCGCTCAATCTAGCCGGTATTTCCACCAGGGCCCGGCGATACGGCGCCAGATACTCTTCCTCTCCGGTAAGCAGGTACCCACGCTGTCCGGTTTCGGCATCCTTCAATAGCGAAAGGAGGTCGTTGCTGCCGTCCACAATCTGCCGTGTAGTGTCAAGCTCGGCGTTGCGAATACCAAGTTGAAGCCATGTCCGGTAAGAAAACACTCCGATCAGCACCACGAGCAACAAGGCACACACCAGCGGTATGAACTCAAGCCCGTCCGGAGCGTTTCGACTGTCGGATTTCATCTTCGCCGTCCTTCGTCTCAGTCAGCTCAGATTCAAGAAGGCGGAACGCTGGCTAACCTCTGCGAACTGCCACTCTTCAGGGAAATTATGAGCCTTAAAGTCTGGCACGGCACTAGTGAAATCTATAGTTTCCCAAACAAAAGTTAGCAAGTGCGGCCTGTGGGTGTGGTTGGCGGCTACAGGGTTGCCCCCGTGGAGTAATTGAGGGCGATACACCTCTGCATCCGTGCGTGATGCCGGATAAAGTGGTCGAACGCGTCGGGTTGAGGTGATTTGTCGTCGGGAGTGGCGGCAGGGCCCTCAATAGGCTGGCCTGTGACCCACTGGGGTCACAGATTGTTTCAACCCGGCTTCAGCCGGTGGCCTCGCTAAAGCCTGTGCCACGTTTTATCAATAACTTAACTAGTTCGTAGACCTGCTATCCGTGTGGTCCATTGTCGACTTAGGGCCACGAGTTGAAGTCGATGGTCTTCAACACGGTCCTGCCGTTCTGATCGGCTATGGGCCGGTTGTTGTTCCGGTATCCACTGTAGTTGGGGAACAAGCTGATCAAGCTATGCAGGCTAGCCAAGGCGCTGGGCGTGATGGGAACCGGATTTTTCAGAACGAACCATTGCACGCCTTCCGTGCAGGCCGGCGTTGTGAGTGAACCGGCGTAGCGATAAAACCCCTTGCCGACCGGTAGCAAATGCGAGACGTTGACCTCCTCTGACAGTTCAACTTCTCCAGTCGATGTGGGAGAGTTGGCCATGATGACATCGAATATCGGCAGTCCCGCCGGGGAACTCGAAAGCAACACACCTATGACGATGGTTTCGCCAATTGAATTGGTGTGCACCAGGTGAAGCTCCGCGTCATATCGGACGCCGTTGAGAGTGTGTTCGCTTGGCGCATGAAAATGAAACTGCACCAGTTGGTAGGCATCAGTTGGCTGCGATCCGACGTAAAGGTAGCTGGTGGGATTGTAGGGCACTTCGACATAGTGGCCGGTGTTTTCAATCTTCAGCGGAGTTGGTTTGTAATTGAACGACAGTGGGAAAAATTTCGCCGCAAGTGCGTTGCCGGGAACGATGTCGATGGGTGACTGCATCATTCCGACCTCGCCCGTGATGCTGTCGCCGCAGGTGGCATATGGCGGCGTCACGGTACCCCAGTGCAGGGGACCGATTTGTGAAGCGGGGTCGTGATTCCATGCTTGCGCTGAGGCAAGACCCGAGAAAGTTGAAAGAGCCATCACCGCCGCAAAAAGCGTCTTCCGGGATTTCCATTTTGCACGCAACATGGCGCGAGTATACACCCAATCGGCTTCATCCGATCCACCGTTTTTTCGGGTTCGGTTTTTCAGAGTTCGGCACTCCATGTCGCCGCAGTCAACAGCAGCAAGGATGTCGTTTCTGTTCTCATCAAGGCCAGGTCGGACGTAAACGATCAATCGAAACTCGCGGTTTTCAACCTTTTTTCATCACCGTCTCTAGCCTTTGTGATGCGGATGGGGCCGTCAAGCCTTTTTCAGCCGCTCGCCTAAATCCCGATAATCCGGTGCTTGATCGCGAACTGTGTCAATTCCGCCGTTGAATCGAGCTTCAGCGCGCGCTTGATACATGATTTGTGGTAGTCCACTGTTTTCTCGGAGACGTGCAGCTTCTGCGCGATCTCCTTGTTGGCACAACCCTCCGCCACCAATTGGAGCACTTCCCGTTGGCGCTGCGTCAACCCCTCCGATTGAGGTCGATCCGCTCGGTGTCGGGGCTCTTTCCAGTCGATTAGTGGAGTAACGTAGCGTTGGCCGCGTAGGACGGAATGAATGGCCACCGACAGTTCGGCGGCAGCCGACCGCTTGAGCATGTAACCTACACCACCTGCGCGCAAGGCTTCTTCGACATACACGACGTCGGCGTGCATGGTCAGGAAAATGACCTTCGAATCCGGCATCGATTTCATCAGTTGCCGGCAAGCCTCAAGCCCGTTCAGAAGCGGCATGGAAATATCCAACAGAATCACGTCAGGCCGGAGCCGCTCCGCTTCCCGCAACAGACTGTAGCCGTTGTCCGCAACTCCAACCAGTTCAAACTCGGCCTCCAGCAATTTGCGGATTCCCTCCAGAACCAGCGTGTGGTCGTCCGCCATCAGGAGTCGAGGCCGTGCTTGTGGCATCAGGACGCCTCGCCCGGCAGGGGAACTTCGACCACAACCCGGGTACCTTCACCGGGCTTTGAATCCAGCGTTAGCGACCCTCCCACGAGCCGTACCCGCTCTTCCATGCTCAAGATTCCCAGGCCCTTTCTGATGCCCTTGGCAGCGCCGCGATTGAAACCCTTGCCGCTATCGACAATCGACAGCCGGATCCGGTGCCTTGCCAGACCCAGGGAAACCGTTGCACTTCGAGCTCCCGAGTGCGCGGCGACATTATGAAGGGCCTCCTGAGTTACGCGGTAAAGACATAACGCGATCTCCGCCGGGATGGGAGCGCCGACATTCCGCATCCGGCAGGTGACCCGGATCTTCTCTTGTTTTGAAACGTCGTCGCACAATGACCTCAGGGCCGCCGGAAGCCCCAGGTGATCGACCATGGACGGATGAAGCTGATGAGCGGTCCGCCGCACGTCGTCCGAGATCGCTTCGGTTCGGGCTCGAAGAGCCGCAAGCCGGCTGCGCGTCGACTCGGGGGACGAGAGCGGATCCTTCTCGAGCGTTTCCAATTCCACCGTGAGCATCGCCAATCTCTGGTTCAAGTCATCGTGCA
>JBAUOG010000970.1:0-3278 GCA_049579625.1 Bryobacteraceae bacterium | reverse complement strand
GCGGTTGGGAATACGACGCCGGCATGATGGCGAATACAGACTGGGTGAAGACCGGCTACGCGAAGGGTGTGCCGATGGGCGGCGATCTGCCGCCGGCAAAGGCCAAGGCGCCGACGTTTGCCGTATGGGCGGTGAAGGATCCGACTTCAGGAAATTTGGACCGTATTCAAATCATTAAGGGCTGGACGAAATCCGGTCAGAGCTTCGAGAAAATCTATGACGTGGTCTGGGCCGGTGACCGCAAGCCTAACAAGTGGACCGGTGTGTTGCCGCCGATCGAGAACACCGTGGACATCGACAATGCCACCTACAAGAACAGTGTCGGCTCAGTGGAACTAAAGACAGTGTGGACCGATCCCGAGTTCGATCCCAGTGTGCCCGCCTTCTATTACACCCGGGCATTGGAAATTCCGACACCGCGTTGGACAACCATCCAAGCCCATAAACTTGGCATCGCGCCGCCGGATGTCGTGGCCGCCACCATCCAGGAGCGCGCGTGGGGCTCACCGATCTGGTACTCCCCCAGCGAAGATGCGCGCAAAACTGCCAAGCCCGGTACTACCGTGGCTGACTTAAAGAAGAACGGTGCGGTCGCGCTCAACGACGCTGACTTGAAGAAGCTAATCGTGCATAAATCCGTATGGCTGCAAAACACGGTGACGGGCGACAAGTACATGATCATTTATGGCGACCTTGGCCAGGGCGGCAAGGGCAAGGCGACCGATCCGATCGACCCTGGCTATGTGACCGAGCGCTTTCCCGCCAGCCAGGGCGAGCTTCAGATTCGATACGTGACGAAAAACATGCCGCTGCAAAGCCTGACCGGCGATCCGGTTGCCGCCAGCTACAGCGGGGCTTCCCAGACATACAACATACAGGACGGGAAGATCGTCACTTCACTCGTCGGCACGCCGATTGAGACCACGGTTTATAAGGTCGGTGACAAGTATATGGCTGCCCGCAACAATGAATTCGGTTACGCCAACTATGAGATTATCCCCGCAGTGGCGGAAATTGCCCCTCTTCGCTAAGCCGGGACGAAGGTTCAATCCGCAATGGAACAGATGCGGTGGACCATTTTTGAATGGTATGAAACGATTGTTGCGAGAACCACTTTTGCACTTCCTCCTCATCGGAGCCGTGCTGTTCGGCGTCTACTACCACCTGCAGCCGGCGCATGAGCCGGCAGCGTCGTCGAAACGGATTCAGCTTTCGCTCGACGACATCGGTCAACTGGCGCTGCTCTTCCAGTCACAATGGAAACGTGAGGCAACAGCGCCGGAGCTTGAGCACTTAATGGAAACGAAGGTGCAAACGGAAATCCTGTACCGCGAGGCACTGGCCATGGGCTTGGATAAAGACGACGAGATTGTCAAGCGTCGGATGGCGCAGAAGATGCAATTCCTCGCCGAGGACACCGCTCCACGCGAGCCGACGACTGCCGAGCTCAAGAGTTGGTACGCGAAGAATTCTGGTAAATTCGCGATGCCAACACGCGTGAGCTTCCGGCACCTCTACTTCTCCCCCGATCGCCGCGCAGCGCACACGCGTGACGACGCGGCAAAGGCGCTGGCGCAGCTAGCCGGCGAGACAGAGGGCGCGAAGCTGGCCGGGTCGTTGGCCGACCCATTCCCGTTCCAGGAGTATTACCGCGACCGCGGGACGGATTTTCTCGGTAAGGAATTCGGCCCACAATTCGCACTGGCCGTGGAGAAACTCCCGATTGGTTCGTGGCAAGGGCCGATCGAGTCCGGCTTTGGGTGGCATTTGGTATTTATCGAAAGCGCGATTCCCGGTCACGTGCCCGATTTCGAGGAAGTCGAGGCGGAGCTGAAAACGGCATGGCTCAGTGAGCAGAAGGCGCTGGGCTGGCAAAAGACGTATCAGGACCTGCGCGCCAAGTATACCTTGTTGCTGCCAAAGCCACCGGAGAATCAACCCGCCGCGCCGATGCCGTCCGCGACAGCATTTGCTTACGGGCTGGGGGTGCAATGATGCGCTGGCCAAAGTTCCGGTGGACCATTGCGGGCACTGTGCTGGCAATGCTGCTTGCATCCTCATCGGCACAAGCACACGAGATCCGTCCCGCATATCTCGAACTCAGGGAAACTTCACCCGGGGAGCTTAGTTTGGTCTGGCGCACTCCCATCATGTCGGGCATGCGCCTTCCCGTCGTCCTGAAGCTGCCCGACGATGTGCGGAACCTCAAAGAGCCGGTCGTGCAGGAATTGACTGATTCGGTGGTCGAACGGCGCTGGATTCAAGTCGGACCGCATGGACTCGCCGGCAACCGCATCGAGTTCCCCGGACTTCAACTGACGATTACCGATGTTCTCGTCCGCGCCAAGACGCTGGATGGTCAGGAATCGACTACGCTAGTTCACCCGTCGCAGCCATGGTTTGAATTAGGCGCCGCGCCCTCGAAGCTTCACGTTGCCGGCGCGTATCTCCGCCTTGGCATCGAACATATCTGGGGTGGAATTGACCACCTGCTGTTTATCCTCGCGTTGATGATTCTGGTGAAAGGCACGCGGCGTCTTATAGCTACCGTGACTGCCTTCACGGTTGCACATAGCATCACGCTAGCGGGCGCCACCCTTGGTTTCGTGCGCGTGCCACAACAACCGATCGAGGCTTGTATCGCCTTGAGTATTGTTTTTGTCGCGTGCGAGATCGTTCATTCGCGCCAGGGCTGGCAGGGTTGGACCGAGCGGTGGCCTTGGATAGTCGCCTTTACATTCGGTCTGTTACACGGATTCGGTTTCGCCAGTGCGTTGAATGCAGTGGGTCTCCCTCAAACTGCAATTCCAGTAGCTTTGTTATTCTTCAATGTTGGCGTCGAGATCGGTCAACTCCTCTTCATAGCAGCGATCTTGAGCATCATGGCGCTGGCGCATTCGCTCATTCGACGCACGGCCATACCAAAGCCAGCATGGGCTTGGCGCGTCGCACCATACAGCATTGGCGGAGTCGCAGCTTTTTGGATGATTCAACGCATTGCAGCCTTTTGAAATGAAAAACCCGCTGCTTGCTGTCGCCGCCGTGGCCGAAGTTGCGACGGGCATCGCGTTGATTGTTGTTCCATCTCTGGTTGTCAGGTTGTTATTCGGAGCGGACATTGCCGGTATCGCAATCGTCACAAGCCAATTCGCCGGCCTGGCCTTGATGTCGTTGGGCGTTGCTTGTTGGCCTTGTGGCTCCGCGGCCAGCGCCGTTTACGGGATGTTGACCTACAGCTCGTTTGCTACTTTAGGTCTTCTCTACGTAGCTCTCAGTGG
>JBAUOG010000969.1:0-2333 GCA_049579625.1 Bryobacteraceae bacterium | reverse complement strand
TAACTAGTCTGAAGTGAATAGGAGGGCCTTCCCCGCCCCCCGACGAAATCCACCTCGCATTTGAACCTCTCACGTCCCGCGGAAGGATCCGAAAACGCTTTCCCTTCCGGGTGCCGCATTTTGATGGTGATTTCCCCGTAGGCTCCTTGGCGCAGCCGTACGATAGCGCCTTGCGACAAGAGGTCCAGCCTGTCGGTATCGAAGAAGTAGATGTGGGTGGTCGATTTATTCTTCGCCCGCAGCGCCGGAACCGCCGCTTGGATCGCGGCTGGAGCGAGCAAAAGCTTCACTTCTACACCACACTCTTCCTGGGCTCTTGAAACCGGGCTGATCAAAAGAAGAGCGCATGCGCCTGCCAGGTGCCGCCAACGATGCATGACTAGATCATGTCAAACCATTCTGGCCAGCGTTGGGTTAACGGTCCGTCGTTCCTAACGCAAGCGGTTTGTCATGCGGATTACTTATTATTGTGGGACGGGATGACAAGCGCCAGCCGCACCTACGGGGGTATGTTGGTACGGGACGTGCAATACTGAGCAGCGGTTCTCCCGAAAAGATGCCAGATGCCATGGAACTGATGATTTCCAGTACGGATGGGGGCGCCTCCGTGGTCGCTCTGAAGAAGGACGCGCTGTCACTCGGCCGGGCGTCCGACAACGACTTGGCTTATCCGGACGATCCGTGGCTGTCCCGCTATCATCTGCGCTTTGAACGGACCGAGGATGGCTGGCTCGTCCGGGACTTAGAGAGCCGGAACGGCACTAACATCGACGGCGAAAACATAAAGCAGCGGCAGATCGGGCCGGGAAACTGCATCTACGCCGGCCACTTGAAGCTGGAAGTCCGCGAGAGCGCCGATACGTCGAAAAGTGTGAGATTCCGTTCACCCGAGAGCAGCGCCCCGGAGAGCAGCCCTACGGTGGTGACCAACCTCGACAAGGTACTGGGGCAGACAGCGGCCCGCCGTGGGGTCAGTGAGGATACCAAGGAATCGGCCCTACATGCCAACCGCAGCACGCGGGCGCTTATACGGGCCGGGCGGGAACTGGCCAGGAATCGGCCGCTGGAAGAACTGTTCCAGGTGATTCTCGACCTGTCGCTCTCGGCGGTTGAGGCGAAGCGCGGCGTGATCCTGACGCTTGACGCGAGCGGCGGACTGGAGGTGCGGAGCACCACAGGCCAGGACTTCACCCTGAGCACAACCGTGCGCGACCGCGTCCTGGTCAACAAGGAGTCGCTCTTAGTTAATGACGCGCAATCCGATGCCAAACTGAAGGGCGCTGAGAGCATTGGCCTGCAAAGTGTTCATAGCTTTATGGCGGTGCCACTGCAGACCGGCGAACGCGTGATCGGCTTGCTCTATGTCGATATGGGTGAAGACTTGAGCCCGTTCTCGGCCGAGGATCTGGAATTGCTCACCGTAATGGCCAATGTTGCGGCGATACGGATCGAAAACGCGCGGCTCGCCCTAATTGAACAGGCTGAACGGCGCATGGAGAGCGAGCTATCTCAGGCTAACGAGATACAGCGCAACCTGCTCCCGAGCCGGCCGCCGCATGTTCCGGGCTACGAACTGGCGGGTTTCAATCTGCCGTGCCGCACGGTAGGAGGAGACTACTTCGATTTCATCCCGTATGCAGATGGCCGCCTTGCCGTTCTGGTGGGCGATGTCTCGGGCAAGGGTCTTCCCGCATCGCTGATGATGTCGAGTTTGCACGCCCGGGTGCATCTGCTAGCCGAATCGGGGCCTGAGCCTGCACCCACACTGGCTACGCTGAACCGCACGCTTTGCGCGCACTGCCCGCCGGGCAAATTCATCACCTTCTTCTATGCGGTGATTGATCCGGCAACCGGGAAGCTGCGTTATGCCAATGCGGGACACAATCAGCCACTGATGATCCGGGAGGATGGAACTTCGTACTGTCTGCTAGGGAGCAGCCGGGTATTGGGCATCACCAGCGATTCTCGCTACGAAGCCTATGACGCTGAACTCCGCGTGGGTGACACGCTGGCCATCTTTAGCGACGGAGTGACCGAAGTCCGAGCGCCCGACGGCCTGGAAGAGTACGGAGAGGAGCGACTGGCCCGATTCCTACTCGAACGGAAGGGAACTCCGACGGCGAACATTATCGCCGAACTGGTCGACTATTTGCGCAAGTGGTCCGGGGAGCGCACGTTTGCGGACGATTTTACGATGTTGCTGACGCGTCGGCTGGCTCCTGAGCCTGTGGATAACCCCCTGACGGTCATTTGTGCAGGTAGAACCGGCATATGGGCGCCGGCAGCACGGACATCAAAGTCACCCCCTCCGCGCTGGGCACGGCGGCTGTGGC
>JBAUOG010000968.1:0-2244 GCA_049579625.1 Bryobacteraceae bacterium | reverse complement strand
CCCATGACCCCCTCATGCCGCCCAAATCGATCAGTATTTTTCTCAATTCAAAAATGGCCGCCTCGAATTGCCCCAGTCGCACAAACTTGCCCCCTCAAACCAGCTTGTGAGATATGCGGGCTAAGCCCGTGGGCCAATCGCCTCGACGAACCCGCGTTCTACGCCAACGGCAAGCGTTACGCCTTCAACATGGACTTGGGCAACGTCCGCGGCGCCCATCCCATCCACGGATTCTTGTCCACCACCAATCAGTGGCAGGTGATAGAAGTCAAAGCCGATGGAGACGCCGCATGGGTCTCGAGCAAGCTAGAGTTCTATCGCCAGCCGGAGTGGATGGCTCAATTTCCGTTCGCGCACACCGTTGAGATGACGCACCGGCTGCACAACGGAATACTTGAGGTCATTACCAAGGTGCACAACGTCAGCGTCGAACCCATGCCTCTCTCGATCGGCTTCCATCCCTACTACAGATTGACCGATTCGACGCGCGATGAATGGACGTTGGCCGTGGGCGCTCGCAGCCAATGGCTCCTCAGCCCGGACAAGATCCCGACCGGCGAAACCGAGCCTATCGAAAAGCTATTCCCGAACCCGCAGGCCGTCGCGCTAAAGGAATACAACCTCGACCACGTCTTCGGAGATCTGGTTCGTGACTCTTCCGGCCGCGCTATGGTGTCTGTGCAAGGGAAGTCGCAGAAGCTAGAAATCCTGCTTGGTCCCAATTATCGCGCGCTGGTCATCTTCGCACCGGGCGGTCCGCGTCCCGGTGCGCCACCTCCGGCCATCGCCACCAACGGTCGTCCTCCGTTCGATCGGAACTTCATCGCACTCGAGCCCATGGTCGGAATCACCGATGCAATGAACCTGGCCCACAAAGGGCTCTACAAGGAACTGCAATACATCCAACCGGGCGAGACCTGGCAGGAGAGTTTCTGGATACACCCCACAGGATTCTGAAAGTCCGAGCGACGTCAAGGCGACGATCTAAATCCTGTCGATGTCCGTGCATTTTCTGGTTGCACATCTACCGATTGGCGTCGCGACTCTGTTCCAGTCACCATCGTCACGTGACTATGCCCTGGAATTTCTACGAGTGATGATTTATCCGAAAGTCCACGCAAAGTCTTGTATTATGAACCGCGAGGACGGCCGGCAATTCCGAACACTGAGCTACTTCAGCGTTCGAGAGAGAAGAGGATGAATGACCCCAATCAAGAATCTCAGTGTCACCACGCTATTAACGATCGCCATGCCGTTTTGTTTCGGCGCCGATCGCGCTCAAGGCCAAACCTCGAACGCCGCACCTCAGTCGGCTCCGGCACAGCAGGGCGGAGGGATTCCCGACCAGGATATAGCGATGCTGAGAAAAAACCTGCGGTCGCAGCGGAAGCAGATCATTGCTGTCAACATGAAGCTTACCGATGCCGAGGCGGAGAAGTTCTGGCCCCTATATGATCGCTATGTTTCCGATCTCGTCAGTATTAACAAAACTAAGTATGACCTCATCCAACAATATGTTCAGTCTCAGGGCAACCTGACCGACGCACAGGCAGACACTGCTGTGAAGCAATGGATCGGCGTCGACCAATCGGTTTCCGAGTTGCGATTAAAGTACGTTCCGGCTTTCCGCCAGGTACTTTCAGCCAAGAATACGGCTCTGTTTTATCAATTGGACAGGCGCGTCCAGCTAATGATTGACCTGCAATTGGCGGCGGCACTACCACTGATAGAGCCCTAGAAGGATCCGAAACTCGTTCGGCCCACTGACGTACCTGAGCGGGCCGAAGCCTCAATCGGCTCGTCGCTACCCGTGAGGCGATCAGGCTACCGCCTGTCGTGGTGTGGAGTCGGGTTCCGAGGCTGTAAAAAGCGCATCTCGACCAGTTCCCCCCGCCAACCACTCCCCAGAAGCCGCCTTCTAATTCCGAATCGTTAGGTGAGCCGCAAGCCGGTCACAAAAGTACAAAAAACTTTATCTTGCGTGTATTCAGCTAGTTACGCCACATTTTGGTTGTTGCTAGCGCAGGGTCTATTGCTAACCTCGTGGGCGAAGAGAAGTTGATCTCGAGCCAGTAGAAGTCATGGCGAGGGAATGCATGGACGGCAGAGGCCGGCGATTGCACGGACTGGTGCCCGAAGGCTGTGATGCGGAAGAAAGCACTTCTAGCAGGAAAGACCGATCAGAGGAAGGGGGAGGCGGAAGGGCCTCAAGGTTATTCGCCCTTGCCATCTCAGCAACAATTC
>JBAUOG010000967.1:0-3632 GCA_049579625.1 Bryobacteraceae bacterium | reverse complement strand
CGTAGAAGCCTTTCCCGTCTGCCGCCCAATCCAGGGATTCAAGATGGCCCCACCCTTTCACTTTGATAGTGTGGCTCGACCCTGCACCAATGGGCAGAATTCGAATATGGCCCTCAGACTCGCCGATTTTCGCAACGGCTAAGCGTGATCCGTCCGCCGAGACACCCCAAAGACCTTCAGGGGCTTTGGTGTCGGGAGCGAACCTGGTAATCTCTCGGCCTCGGCCGATGACGGGATCGAACGCGACGAATATCAGCTGTTTTCCGTCCGGGCTCAACTCGGCTAGGACGCAAAGAGTCGACGGTGAATGGGCGCAGTGTTGATCTCCCGGATTGCCTAGAGACGTCAGAACCACCTGCGGTCCGGCTCCCGGTATTACAGGAACCCTCATAAGACTCACTGGAGTGGAGTCCCCGGAATTGCCGTCTCTCGGCGTGGCCGAATACAGCACCCACAAGCCATCGGGGCTTAGCCGAGGCCAGGTAAGGTTGTGCTTGGCATCGGTAGCCAGTAGCTCTGCGGACTCCTCTTCGAGCCCCTGTTTGAAGATCTCCCATCTGCCGTTGCGATCGGACGTCAGCAACACGGCTCGACTGTCAAATGTCCAATCTGAGGCGACGGAGTTGTCGTCAGTGAGTGTCAGTCGTCGCGACCCTTTCAGACGCGTCCCGTCTGCCTCCAGGTCTCCAACGTAGACAATGTTGTGAACAGCTCTCTTGGAAAATGCGAGGTGCCTTCCGTCAGCGGTAACTCGAAGGTCAGATTCCGAGGACCCGGCCCAATTCGTGATGCGCCGGGGCTTGCTGCGGGGTTTGCCGCTGCCGTCGACTTGGACTTCCCAGAAATTGTTGTCACCCGTGTTAGGCGGCGCCTCGTTCATCGTGTAGATGATACGGCCGTCAGGCAACCAGCGAAACTGGCCACAGCACGGGCCACTCAAACGTGGGTCCGACACAATAAGAACGGGTTGTCCGCCTATTAAATCCCGGCTTTCGAGGGAGATCTCCCCGGTCCTCCGGCGGAGCCTGATGTAGGCGACCCGCTGCCCGTTTGGCGACCAGGCAAAGCTTGCCAGCCCACTGTCTCCATCGGTTCCCACAAGCCGGCGCGGATCCTCCCCTTCTGGTCCCATCAACCATAGTTCCTGAGCCAACCCTAAGATTGGGTTTCCCCCAAAGGCAACGAGAGAGCCGTCCGGTGAAACGATTCCAGCCATCGCGTTGTCGCGCAGTAAGCGGGCCGTGCCGCCCAGTACGGAGACCGTCCAAATGCTGTAATCGGACGCCATGGCCAACAACTTAGTTCCGTCAGGGAACCACGACATGGGAGCCCAGACCATTTCCGTCTTTATTGCCCCCGGCCTGGGTATTGTGCGGGTCTCTCCCGTTTCGACCAGCTTGATGTGGATCCCAGACCGATCCCCGTAAGCCACGTACTTACCGTCGGCCGACATGGCGAGTCCCCGGAGAGGATCCTCGGAAGAATTGGCAGTCAATCGGCGCTGTTTAATCTCCTGGGGCGCAGGGCGACGACGCGACGCGAACCAGGCAATGCTCGACGCGATCATCAGCACCGCTAGAGCGGCGGCTATTGCGACTGCCCGCTGTCTGCCTGCCGATAGTCCCGACACCGTGTCCCGCGCCAAGCGCTTCAGGTCGGCGCGCAGGTCCGAGGCGTGCTGATAGCGGACGTCCCGGTCCTTCTCGAGGGCTTTGCTTATTATTCGTTCCAGCTCACCCGGAACCTTCGCGTTCAGACGAGAAGGTGGCTCGGGCGTCTTGTGCAGCGTCGCGTCGACCACTCCGTTCGACGTCTTGCCCTCGAATGGCGTCTTTCCTGTCGCCATTTCATACAGGACCACGCCCAGCGAGAAGAGATCCGTTCGGACATCCATCGGCTCGCCCCGCGCTTGTTCGGGTGACAAATAGCCGGGTGTTCCTGCCGCGGCGCCGGTGGCCGTTAGAGTCTCTGCGCCTGATGCTTCCGTCTTCGCCAAGCCGAAGTCGAGGATCTTCGCTTGCCCACTAGTTGTTAGGAAGAGATTGGCAGGCTTGATGTCGCGATGGACGATGCCGCGCGCGTGCGCTGCATCGAGGCCGTCGGTGATCTGAATCGCCCAGTTCAGCAGCGAGTCGAGCGGAACGGGTTTGCCCCGGATGCGTTGCTTCAGAGTTTCGCCATCGAGCAACTCCATCGCCAGAAAGGGATGACTCTCGTGTTCGCCGACTTCGTGGATGGTGCAGATGTTCGGATGATTGATCGCTGCCGCGGCGCGGGCTTCCCGTCCGAAACGCTCCACCGCCGTCCGGTCGCGCAGCATTTCCATAGGCAGAAACTTCAGAGCCACGAGTCGGCCCAGTTGCAGATCGCGGGCTTTCCAAACCTCGCCCATGCCTCCCCGGCCTAGGGGAGCCATAATCTCGAAGTGCCCGATCTTCTGGCCAGGCTTCAGTGATGGAGCCACAGAGACGGGAGAGTCCTCCAGAAACGACTCCACCCCGGGTGCGGCATCCAGCAGCGATTGCACTTCCTCGCGAAGCCGCGAATCATCACCACAACTCTTCGCCAGAAACTCCGCGCGGTCCTCCGGCGGCAGCACCATCGCGGCCTGAAAGAGCTCTTCAACCTTCTTCCAGAGATTAGCCTGCATTCGCATCCTTCGGGCTAAGTTCGCGCTTTAGCCAGACCTTCGCCGGCACCCTCATGCTCAAAAGTTCTCGATCATCCACACATTTGCATCGAAGACGAAGTGGGTCACGGCCAGATACTTCCCGTCCGGCGAAGGCACACCCCATCCGCGCTCGCCTCCCTCGGTCACCCAAAGAACGTGCACGTTCCCTTCGAGGTCGATGTGGAGGAGAGTGGCGCCTATTCTAGAAACACTCGAAACATAAAATCCTTTCCCGTCTCGCGCCCAATCTAGAGAGGTAAAATGGCCCCACCTTCTAACTTTGACATCCCGGTTTGACCCTCCGCCAACTGGTAGAATTCGGATATGGCCCTCAGACTCGCCAAATTTTGCAATGGCTAGGCGTGATCCATCCGAAGAAACGCCCCAGAGGGCGTAAGGGGCGTTGGGGTCGTTCGCGATCCTGGTAATTTCACGGCCCCGGCCGACGACGGGATCGAAGGCCGCGAAGGTCATTCGCGTTTCGTCCGGGTTGAACTCTTGAAGGACGCAAAGAGTCGACGGTGCCAGGGCGCAGTTGTGCCCGGTTAAGCCCTGAGAGGTAAGAACCAACTGTGGTGCGCCTCCCGGTTTTACAGGCGCCCGCATGAGATTTACGGGTGTGGACGTCCCGGAATTGCCAGCTATTGGAACAGCACCATACAGAACCCAGGAGCCATCGGGGCTTACCCGCGGCAGGTCAAGGTTGTTTTTGGCGTCAGTAACCAGTAGCTCTGCAGACTCCTCGTCGAGCCCTTGTTTGAAGATCTCCCATCTGCCGTTATGATCGGACGTGAACAGGACTGCTCGACTATCGAATGTCCAGCCCGTGGCAAAGGAACTGTCCTCATTGAGTGTCAAACGCCGCGGCCTTTTCATACGCGTCCCGTTCGCCTCCAGATCTCCAACGTAGACAATGCGGTGGCCTGCTCCTTTCAAGAATGCGAGGTGCTTTCCGTCGGCC
>JBAUOG010000966.1:0-2490 GCA_049579625.1 Bryobacteraceae bacterium | reverse complement strand
GCGCGAAATGCCGCCGGATACCGGCAGCGGATTTATCTGGCGGCTCTACAGCATCTCCAGGCTCGAAGAAAGGGATGGCGGAGTGTACGTAGAACTCGAAGTCATTGCGCTCAGCCGGGATATTCCCGCGCCGTATCAATGGTTCGTCGATCCAATCGTACGGCGCGTTTCCAAGGACGCAATGATCACCTCGCTGAAGCAAACATCAGAGGCCGTCCGTTCGAGCGTCCAAGAGGCGAATCGGACGCGATCTGTGCCCCGTCCCGCAGCTGCACTCCATAGCTACGTGTCCCACCAGAATCCGCTTAGTAACCGTTGACCGAACTCTCGATCCCACGCAGGATACCACTCCCCTCGCGGTTGAGTGTGTGGTCCGATAACAGGCAGCGCCGATGCTGCCATTGGCACACGTTTGAAAACCGGCACTTCGCGCCAGAAACTACAGGCGATGTCTGCGTGGGTTTCGTGCAGGGTTTGCGTCGATGGAATATGGAATAGCGGGTGACTGTTCATCGAAACGTTTTGGCCGCGGATGTCGTCCCCAGGGCATGGACAACAACAGCCCAGTTTGGGCGATTCAGTGCAAGACGATTGATTGTCCGGCAAAATTCGTAATTCCGGGCACTCTTCAGAGCGTGTTTCCATTCGAGGGAAGCACCCTGATCGAACAGTGTGAATACTGCGGTGAGGTGAATACCTTTCGGAAAGCGGATGTTTCTGAGGACGTGGGCCAGCACTCGTGGTGGCCTTCGTTCAATCCCAAACGCTCACCCCTCAATCCAGTGGATCTTCGGCAGGTCTAGGCCCTGGTTGGCTAACCATCAGCGCAGGTATACCGAGCGTTAATCAAATCGTGATGGAGACTGAAAAACCGGCATCTCGTCGATAACGATCCACGGCGAGGCTCTTGCGGTTCCAAGCCGAAGGTGCCGCCTGGCAAGGTGAGTCCCACCGGGAAGACGCAGCTTGTAGCTGAGGAGAGAGCTCGATATCTGGTGTTATCGGTAGCCAAGTATCGGGCTCCTGAGCCGCGCGTTAGAGCAATCGTCGGTATTCACTGGGTGACGAACGACACGGGCGCAGATAATCAAATTATGGCGGCGCTGTGCGAAGACCAATTTACGGCATTCATTCGAGGTGAGTTCAATCTGGAGTCGAGAAGCCAACCAAGAGTAGCGAGGCGCCTGCACCAAAATCGCATCAAGGACTTTCTCGAGTGAGAGGGCGATCGCAGTGAAAACCAACACCGTGCTGTATTGGATAACGACGGGCCTCATCGCGTTGGAGACATTCGTTGGCGGAGTAATGGATCTGACTCGTGGGCGCACGGCTGTCCTCAGTGGTCCCTTTGTGTCGGATGTTGTTGCCGGCCTGGGTTACCCTCTCTACGTCCTGACCATAATTGGGTTCTTCAAGATCCCAGGAGCGATCGTGCTGCTCGTTCCAGGGCTTCTCAGGCTCAAGGAATGGGTGTATGCGGGAATCGCTTTTGAACTGCTGGGCGCTGCTGAATCGCAGGCCGCTTGCGGGCATTGGAGCGAAGCGATCACTCCGCTGGTTTTGCTTTGTTTCGCGATGGCTTCGTGGGCACTGCGGCCACCTGGCCGGATTCTCGGTGCACTTTCCCGTGAACGCTGAAGTGTCGAAGTGGGTCATCCAACATGACAGCGTGTCGGCGCGATTCCGTCAGCGGCGCTTCCGCGCTGGTGAACGGGGCGCTTTGCGTGTCACAAACTTGTGGGCCATACCGAGCAAATCTGGCAGCGCATCTGGATTCACGCGAGACAAGCGAACCAGCACGGCGCTATAGCCGATGTAGTGGTCCGTCACATAGTAAACAGCGGGGTCGGCAGCGAGCAATTCGGCACGGTCATCGAAATCGACACGAACGACGAGCGACGCGGCTTCGGCCGAGCGATTAGCGGGGACACACGCCAGGAGTTTTCCATCGACCTTCAACGCCGGAAATCCATACGACGTGCTCTCCTTCACTCCGGGCAGCGCGAGTGCGATATCCCGCACGGTGTCGAAGGTTATTGTGCTTCTAGGCATCGGTCAACAGGATTCTCCAGGACTTAGTGCTCTTCTTTGAATCGGGATGCCGACTTCAAATGCTGCGGATATCGATACCCGGATCATAGTCGTTTGTAACACCCCGACTGGCGCTTACACCCCAAGGCAATAATTGTGCGCGAGCCGTAGTTCCGAAAGACGTCGAACACGCCTCCCGATTGCTTTCACCGCGACCAGCGTCTGTTTCTCTTAATCGGTCGTCGATCTGTCGACAGTTTGAACTCTTTGGCGCCAACGATCTCGCCGTCTGCCGAGACGAATTTAAGGATCAGGACCCGTTCCTCAGTTGCTGGCAGCAGGCGCGCTTCCAGTCGTTCGAGTCGTCGCGTGAGATTTCTGTTAGTCATCTTTGTGTCGCCCTCGCCAGAGTCACAAACGCACGCACGAAGACAACGTTTTTGGCCCGTTTTCCCGCAA
>JBAUOG010000965.1:0-10071 GCA_049579625.1 Bryobacteraceae bacterium | reverse complement strand
CAATACACCACTTCCATGCTGTGGATCCGGAAAAGCAATTACACCTATGCGGTCATCGAAAACTACAAGGACACCAAGCTAATCCGCCGGCTGAAATATCGCAACATGGAGCAGGTCCAGGGAATCTGGACTGCTCGACTCTTGGAGATGGAAGATGTGACCCGGAAAAGCCGAACACTACTGAAGCTGGAGTCGCCGAAATATAATGTCCCCCTACGCGAGGATGAATTCACATTGGAAGCTCTCCGGCGCGGCTAATCGCCAAGAGTCTGAGTGCGCGAAATACACGGCTTCGGAGGCTTTCCATTGAGGGCGCAGACCTGTCTGAATCGCCCTGTTTGCGGGCCCCTTCCGCTTTTGGCCCTCGCCGGTCTGCTCGCGCCTTTGCTCGCACAAGCGCAAACATTCTCCCAGCAGGGCTTCATCCAAACGGGACTGATGGGCTACCCTCAAACAGCTCCTGGCGACAGCGGACAGATCATTTTTGCCTCGGAACTCGATTGGGAAGCCGCCGTAAAGTGGGGTGACTGGCGTTTCAACGGGGCATTCGCCGCATTCTTCGACTCCCATCATATGGCGGAACGCACTGCCGATGTCTCCTACTGGGATCGCGAAGCCCAGCGCGCCGCCTTCAATCTTCAGCTGCTCAACGTTTCCTGGGCACATGGGCCGGTGACGATTGTGCTGGGAAAGCAATCGATTCGCTGGGGCAAGTCGGACATCATCATGCCCACCGATCACTTTGCGCCGCGCGATTACTTAAACACGCTCGATCCCCAGTACATCGCCGTGACCGCGGCCCGCGTCACGGTCGCCAATCAATCCGATTCGCTCGACCTTGTCTATACGCCCCGTATCACCCCCAGCCGTATTCCCCTGCTCGATCAACGATGGCTGGTACCGCCGCCGCAGGCAAACGGGCTGCCTCTGGTCGATGCGGGAGCCCAATACCCGGGCGGCGGTCAATATGGGGTTCGCTGGAATCACTTTGCCAAATACTTCGAATACTCGCTCTCATACTTTTGGGGCTACAATCACTTGCCCTTGCTCCAGGCCGTCTTCGTGCCCGATCCCGCTCGCGTCGAGGTGACTCGCCATTATGCGCAACTCGGAGCCGTTGGCGCCGACACCGCCATCCCACTCTCCTGGCTCACGGTGAAGGCCGAATCGGCCTGGTTCAAAAGCGATACACCACAAGCTGATGAGTACGTCTTGTACGTCATCCAGGGCGAACGCCCGTGGCACGAGTGGCTGTTTGTGGGCGGCTACACCGGCGAGTACGATATCCAACGAAACGGTTCTTTGGCTTTCGACCCTGACCGTGGTCTGGCAAGGTCCTTTTTCCAAAGTGGCACCCTGACCATCGACACCCGGCGCAACTTGGCCATCGAAGCCATTGAAAGGCAGAATGGCGAAGGGTTCTACGGAAAATTCGAATACTCCCAGACCTTCGGGCAACACTGGCGCGTCACTGGCCAGATTGGACTGATCCGTGGCTCCGACGGCGACTTCCTTGGTCAGTACCATCGAAATTCGTTCGGCAATTTGATCATCCGCTACAGCTTCTGAGGAGTGATCACTATACTTGTCGGGTGTCTCCGCAGTGAGCAGTCCGCCAACGACCGGGTCGCTTAAATCAAGGAGCATGAGTCTGAACAAATGGCTGCATTGCCAATCCTCTGGTAGGTAGCTAACTAACACTACCCACGATTCGGTGTCCTCGTACTGGCGATACAGCCCAGTGATTTCGCGACAGCTATCCGGAACCACCGGCCAACTTCCATGGCGGTCGGCGCCTACGCCGTGTTAGCGATAACGGACCTAGCTCCGTATTCTGACGATGCCAAATAACACTCGTGGCGCGACCACCAGCTCCCAAACTTTAACAATTCTGTAAACAATTGATTATAAAATACTTATGTGGTGCTGGAGGTGGGGGTCGAACCCACATGACCAGTGAAGGTCGCGGGATTTTGAGTCCCGTGCGTCTGCCAGTTCCGCCACTCCAGCCTGGAATCAGAGCAAGCCTTGGAGTGGCTTGCCAGCGGGGCAAACCCCAAGTATATCAGCCGATAATCGCCTGCTAAAGCTGGACTATTGCGGCGCCGGGATGAAGCGCACGGCGAGGCCACCGCCCGGTGCCAAGTGCACCTTGAGATGGCCGTTACGGTCGACCACTTTCTTTTGGATGCTGACATTCTTTGGATACTGGGCGGCGTCATCGGCGTCGGCATAGATCTCGGCGGTGTATTTGCCGGAGCCCAGAAAAGTCAAGGCCAGATCCAGGTCGCGTGGCGTCCAATTGGTCATGCTGCCCAGAAACCACTCGTTCCCGTGACGACGGGCGATGGTGATGTACTCAGCGGGCTCTCCGTTGAGAACGCGGGTTTCATCCCACGACGCCGGAGCGTTCTTGATGAATTCAAACGATGGCTGGTCTTTGTAGGCCCGCGGCGCGTCGGAGACCATCTGGAACGAGGCCTGGTAAACGGCGTACATGGCCAACTGATGGGCGCGGGTCCCCATCACCATGGGGCGCAGTTCGCGAGGAGTGAAGTCGTCGCGGGTGACGTTCTCAAAGCCGCCCGGGGTGTAGTCCATAGGGCCGGCGATCATGCGCGTGAAGGGTAGCGTGAGGTGGCTGTCGGGGTTGTCGCGGTTGCCGGCCTTCGACTGCTCCATGCCGAGCACAGCCTCGTAACCGAGCACGTTGGGATAAGTGCGCTCAAGGCCCGTGGGCTTCGTGGCGCCGTGGAAGTCGACCATCAGGTGATGCTCGGCCGCCTTCTGCGCAACGCGGTAGTAGAAGTTGATGCCACGCTGGTCATCGCGTTCGATGAAGTCGATCTTCATGCCGGCTACGCCCCACTTCTCATAGAGAGGGAAGGCCTCATCCATTTGCGCATCGACGCCGCGATAAGAGAGCCAGATCCAAATCCTAACGTTTTTCGCAGCGGCGTATTTGACGAGTTCCGGGATGTCCACGCGGCCGTTCATTTTAGTGATGTCGTTACCGGCATACCAGCCGGCATCCACCAGCATGTACTCGAAACCCGACTGAGCGGCGAAGTCGACGTAGTATTTCATGGTGGCGGTAGTGTAGGCGGGCTTGCCATCGGCGCCGACGGAGCCATTCCACCAATCCCAGGAGGCGCGGCCCGGATGGATCCAGGAAGTGTCCTGAAAGGCCGATGGCGGGTTGAGGCTGGTGATAACGTTGGACTCGAGGATGCGGCCGGGTTCATCTCCGGCGAGAATGACCCGCCAGGCGGAGTGATGCGGGAGTGTGCCGATGACGGCGAGTTCGGGATCGTCCGAACCGGGAGCGAGCCGCGACTCGAACCAGTGGCCCGTCCAACTCCCAGATGGGTTGACGAGATACATCGAGCTGTAGTCGCGCAGGTCGGCTTCGGTGATGGCCATCCAGGCGACGCCGGGCACACGCATCAGTAGTGGCAGGCCAATCAGGACCTTGCTGGCGACGCCGCCTTGATTGGAAAAGGCGCTGATCGGCAGCTTGACGAACTCACTCTCATACATGGAGCGGTAGTTGGGTAGCTCCAGCGCATAGGTGGTGGCGTCCTTGCTGATCCGGAACTCGGTGGCTTCCCTGGCGAGCCGGAACTCGCGGAGCTGAGGCTGATCCGGAACCACGTAGCGGAATGCGACCGCGTCGTCGAAAGCGCGCGCCTCGATGACGAGTTGGCGCTCGAGTCCCTGATTCTCGGCGACAGAAAGACGCAGCGCATTGTAGTGATTGCGTGCGGTGTTAGCTTTGCCAGTGACCAACCGATAGGTTTCGTCCGCGCTGGAGGGCGTGGCGCTGACAATGCGGACGTCGGCGCCGAGCGGCCTGGCCCCTTCGAGATCGAGTTGGAGCGTCGAAGGTTCAATGAGCGGCTTCCCTTTGTAAGTGACGGAGTACACCAGCTGGCCCGCGGCCGGACTGGGCTGCTTGTTCTGGAAAGTCTCAAACGAGATGACAAGGCTGCCATCGGGCGACTGGAGAGTCGCCGGTGCTGGTTGAGCCGCAGCCACGGGCACGCGAACGACGAGCGATGCGGCTATCAACAGGAACTGCGCGGCGGAGCGCGGTACGAAGGGCACAGTTGAGCGGGACATCAATGCCAGCATATCGCCGCCGTGGTGTGCTGCCGGTTTGACCAACCTTGTCTGCTGCAAATCGGCAATCGCGGTGGCTGTGTTTCTTCCGAAAACTCGATTCTGCCTCTCGGCGGCCCGCACCACAACAGGAGTGCCGCCGTCCTTCGCATCGGAATACAATAGACCCACGCCCGTAAGCACCAACGGCCCGAACTGGCGCTTTGCGTCCGGAGGTTTATGACAGTCAATCGGTGGCTCATTGCACTTGCCGGAGTGTTCATGCAGGTTGCGCTCGGCGCCGTGTATGCATGGAGCGTGTTTCGTAATCCCCTCATCAAGGCTCATGGCTGGACCATCCCCGAAGTCACCCTGACATTCCAGATCACTATTCTTGTTCTGGGATTTGCCGCCTTTGCCGGCGGCCTCTGGATGAAGAAGGCGGGCCCGCGCCCGGTTGCGTTGACCGCAGCGATCCTCTACGGCGCCGGCACAGCCGCGGCGGGTCTAGCCCGGACACTGCCGATGCTCTACCTAACCTATGGCTTGATCGCCGGGGTGGGCCTCGGCTTCGGATATATCGTTCCAGTGGCTACGCTGATTAAGTGGTTTCCCGACAGGCGCGGGATGATCACCGGTATCGCTGTCGCAGGTTTCGGCGCCGGCGCGCTAATCACCGCGCCGCTGGCGACTAGCCTAATCGCTTCGATCGGCGTGGGGAGCACGTTCGAGGTGCTGGGATTGGCCTACCTGATAATCGTCCTGGCGTGCGCGCCCGTCATGCGAAACCCGACCGAGGGTTATGTGCCGCCCGGATACCGGCCGCCCGTTGCGAGCAAGTCCTCGTCGGGTTCAAACTTCACCCTCTCGCAGGCGCTGCGAACCTGGCAATGGTACGCGCTGTGGTTGACGTTGTTTCTCAATGTGAACGCGGGCATCGCGATTATTTCGCAGGCCTCGCCCATGGCTCAGGAGATCTCGCACGTGAGTGTCGCCACGGCGGCCGGTATGGTGAGCCTCATCTCCATCGGCAACGGGGCCGGCCGGTTTCTGTGGGCATGGCTCTCGGACGCCATCGGGCGCCGCAATGTCTTTATCAGCATGTTCCTCTTGCAGGCAGTGCTGTTCTTCCTGCTCTCGCAGGTGGAGTCGTTCACGATGCTGTCCGTGATCTGCTTTATCATTCTGTTGTGCTACGGCGGTGGGTTCGGGACCATGCCGGCCTTTGCCGCGGATTACTTTGGGGCGAAGGATGTCGGGTCGATCTACGGAATGATGCTGACGGCTTGGGGAGTGGCGGGGATGTTTGGGCCGACGATCATCGCTCAGGTTCGGCAGGCAACGGGCCGGTATCAGGGGGCGATGACCATATTGGCAATCGTCATGTTAGTAAGTGCGGTTGTGCCGTTGGTCGTACGGCCGCCCAAGGCCGTTTCAGCGAATGCTCCCTGATCCGCTTGCTCAGGCCTCACAGGCGGCGTCTTCCTGCGGCCGGCGCGTACGCCTCGGCAATTCACGATAGACTCTCTGGGGACGGTTCTATGCGAACGCTGGCGAGTATCTTCAAAGTGAGCCTGCTCATTCCACTCCTCACCGCGGCCACTGTCGCTGCGCAAACGCAGTTGGTGGCGCCCGAGCCCACTCCCACCCACATTCAGGCGGAGCTGACCACGCCAGTGAAATTGCCGAAGGCCAAGGTGGGCGACAAGCTTAAGGCCGTCACCGTCACGCAGGTGAATGTGCCGAACGGCCCTTCCATCCCCGCGGGGTCCACCGTCATGGGCCAGGTGCAGAAGGTGGATGGCGCTTCTGTCACCGTTACGTTCGATCAGGTGAATGTGGATGGGAAAAAAATCCCGCTCAACATCACCCTGGTTGCCGCCGCGCTCATGGGCGGCCCGAAAACCCGGATGTCGGAAGGCTCAGGCAGCTCGAAGATGGATTCTCCCTCGGGCGGTAGTCTGCCCAACGATCATCCGCTAAACGGCGGCGGCTATTCGGTGACGGAGGCGGGCAGCAACGCGGCCAGCGGCGTCAGCCACGAATCGTTATCAGAAATAAACTCGGGTGCCACGGTCAAACGAGGAGCGGAGGTCCGTACCACGGCTGGTTCGGTTATTGGTTTGCCCGGCGTCGCGCTCGCGATTGATGAGGGCGCACCGTTTGCTTCGAAGTTCGAGTTGAAGAACAAAGAGCAGCAATTGCCGAAGGGCCTGCAGTTGATGTTCTCGGTGCGGTAGCTCCGAAAGGAGCCGGTCGAGGGGCGTGAAGAGCTTCGGAACCGGTCCCTCACAAGCCCTTACCAAAACTCTCAGCCAGGTCCAGCATCACGCCCAGCGCATGCCGTGTGTTCTCCTGACGGAGGCGATGGTACAACTGCCAGAGCGAAGGGGCTTTCTGGGCCTTTTTCTTGTGCGATCCGTCGATCACGGTGTGAGCCATGCTGTTCAGCACCTCCGAAGGAATGCTGCCGAAGAACTTCGTCAACAAAATGAAGTTTCGGATCGCGCGCGTGGCGTCAGGGTGGTTTACTGCGTCCACCACCGTCTCCACCACTTCGTCGCCTGCTCCCAGCATGCCACGCATCAGCTCGAGCACACCGCGGTCGTGCAAAAGCTGAAGCACTTCATACCCGTCGACGATGGCGTCGGCGTGCGCCGCGGTCGCCTTGTGCAGCCGCTCTTCCGCGCTCTCGCCGCGGGCCGGGGCCGGGACATACGAAAGAGGTTGTGCCATGTGTAACTCCTTCTTACTTGATCTGGATTTGGACCAGCCCGTTGCCGGGCGGACGATAGGCCGGCTGCCGCCACTTACGCTCCACTTCGACACCGGCTTGCGGCGTCGGCTTACCGTAGCGATGGTTGTTCTTGGGAAGCGGGCTGGGGCCTTTAGGCTCCAAAATGCGCAGATTAACGGCGGTCTCTTTGTAAGCTGGTGTGCGCGTCGGCGGGTCAACGCAACTGCTGGTGAGCGCGTTCACCGGGTGCTCGGTCGAGTTCATCGGCATGTATAACTCATCGCCATGAACCCGGTCGGTGACCAATGCGCGCACTCTTACGGCGCCGCGCCGCGAAGTCAGTTCCACTAACGTGCCGTCTTCAATCCCGCGCGCATTCGCCAACTCCGGCGACACTTCCAAGAACGTGCCTGGCGTCCGCTTCTCGATTCCCGCCACGCGGTAAGTCATGTTGCCTTCGTGGAAATGCTCGAGCAAGCGTCCGTTGTTCAGATGCAAATCGAACTCCGCATCGGGACGCTCTGTCGGTTCGCGCCAGGTCAACGAAAACAGGCGCGCCTTTTGATCGGGATGGGCAAACCCGTTCAAATAGAGCAGCGGTTGGTCCGTCCCATCCGGCGCGACCGGCCATTGCAGGCTCTTATACCCTTCCAGCCGCTCATAGCTGACGCCGGCCAGCAAAGGAACCAGGGACGCGATCTCGTCCATGACCTCCGACGGATGCTGGTAGTTCCACCGCGCGCCCAGCCGGTTGGCCACGTCCTGAAAAATGCGCCAGTCCGGGCGGCTTCCCGGCAACGGCTCCAGGACCTGGTACAGACGCTGGATGCGGCGCTCCGTGCTGGTGAACGTGCCTTCCTTCTCCAGGCTGGGACTTCCAGGCAGAACCACATCGGCATAGCGGCAGGTGGCGCTAAAGAAAATGTCCTGCACCACAAACAAATCCAGCTTCTCGAAAGCCGCTGTCACGTGGTTGGCGTTGGAATCGACCAGGCTCATCTCCTCGCCGCAAATGTACATGCCCTTCAGCTTGCCCGCGTGGATGGCATCGACCATCTGGTGGTTGTCGAGGCCCTCCACCGGCGGAATCTTGCTTCCCCAGCGTCGATCAAACTTCTCACGGATTTCCGAATCCTCAACCGCCTGGTAACCGGGCAGGAACCGCGGCATCGAACCCAGGTCGCTGGCCCCCTGCACATTGTTATGGCCGCGCAACGGGTAAGCCCCCGTGCCGGGGCGCCGGTAGTTTCCAGTTACTAACAGTAAGTTCGAGATGGCCGTCGACGTGTCCGATCCGTTGCCATGCTGGGTCACGCCCATCGCCCAGAGAATGCACACCGATTTCGATTCGCCGATCATGTGCGCCAGTTTCTTGAGCGTCTCAATCGACAGACCGCACGTGCGCCTTGCGAACTCCAGTGTAAACGGCTCCAGGCTTTTGCGGTAGTCCTCCAGCCAGTTCACCCACTCGTCGAGGAAGGCCATGTCGGCCATCCCGTTTTCCAGAATGTAGCGGGTGACCGCACTCAGCCACACAATGTCCGTGCCCGGCTGTGGACTGATGAACAGGTCCGCGCGGCGCGCCATCTCGTGTTCCCGCAGATCGGAGACAATCAGCTTCTGCCCGTGCAGTTTATGCGCGCGCTTCACACGCGTCGCCAGCACTGGATGGTTTTCCGCTGTGTTGCTGCCGACAATCACCACCAGGTCAGCTTGTGCGATGTCGGAGATGGAACCCGAATCGCCTCCGTAGCCAACCGTGCGGAACAGCCCGACCGTGGCCGGCGACTGGCAGTAACGCGAGCAATTGTCCACGTTGTTCGTGCCAATCACCGCCCGCGCCAGCTTCTGCATCAGATAGCTTTCTTCGTTGGTGCACTTGGAGGAGCTGATGAACCCCAAGGCATCGGCGCCATCGCGCGCTTTGATTTCGCTCAGTCGCCTCGCCACCAGATCCAGCGCCTCGTCCCACTCGGCTTCACGGAATCCGTTGCCTTCGCGGATTAGCGGTTTGGTCAGCCGGTCGGGGCTGTTGACGTAGTCCCAGCCAAACTTGCCCTTCACGCAGGTCGATACGCCGTTCGCGGGTCCCTCCGAAGGCTCCACTTTCAGGATGTGCCGGTCCTTGGTCCAGATGTCATAGCTGCAGCCCACGCCGCAGTACGTGCACACGGTCTTCGTTTTGCGAATCCGGGTGCTGCGCATCGCCGCTTCGGTTTCCGACACCTTCATGATGGCGCCGTATCCGGTCTCCGATTCCAGGCCCTTGACGATGTCGATCATGCCATCCAGGGCTTTGTGGCTGAGGCCGGTCAGGAAGCCCGCGTGGCCCAGCATGGATTTCTCCATCAAGGCATTACACGGGCAAACCGTGACACAATGCCCGCAGGAAACGCAGCTGGATTCCCCAATCGCCGCCCCGCCGTCCCATAACACGCGTGGGTGCGGGTCTTCCCAGCGAATGGTGAGCGTCTCATTCACTTGCAGGTTCTGGCACGCTTCCACGCATCGCCCACACAGAATGCATTGGCCTGGATCGTAGCGATAGAACGGGTGCGAATTGTCAATTTCGTAAGGCTTCGGTTCGAACGGATAGCGCTGGTGTTCGACCTCCAGCAGTTTCGCCGTGTTGTGAACCGTGCAATTGCCGTTGTTGTTGTCGCACACCGTGCAGTAGAGCTGGTGATTGCGAAGAATGCGGTCGTAGGCCTCCGCTTGGGCCGCTTTGGCTTCTTTTCGGGAAGTGGCCACAGCCATTCCAGACGAAACAACGGTTGCGCAAGACCGGACCAATTGGCCGTTCACGTCCACGATGCACGTATCACAGGTTTGAATCGGGCCGAGTTGCGGGTGATAGCAAACCTGCGGCAAGTCGAGGTCGGCCCGATTGATGACATCGATCAAGCGCTCCCCGGCGTCTGCAGAGTGCTTGGTTCCATTGATGACGATCTCGGTCATGAGGTGGCCCCCAGAGCTAATAGTCTACTGAAAAATGGTGAAGGAGCGGTCAAACGGAGCAGGACAACTACGCGATACTGAGTTTAGTGACTTCCATAAACATCCTTACCGCGGCGATACCACCCGTGTGCGGCGCGTCACTGTCCAACTAGCCCGCATATCTCACAAGCTGGTTTGAGGGGGCAAGTTTGTGCGACTGGGGCAATTCGAGGCGGCCATTTTTGAATTGAGAAAAATACTGATCGATTTGGGCGGCATGAGGGGGTCATGGGTGC
>JBAUOG010000964.1:0-6052 GCA_049579625.1 Bryobacteraceae bacterium | reverse complement strand
CTTTAGCGTTTTGGGCAATACACCGATCACCTATCCGATTGAGTGGAGAAAATCAAAGATACCTGGTTGGACGATCAACGGCAACGTTGCAAACTACCATGGCTTTACGGCCTATGTCGTGATGTCGAGCGTTGCGGCGCGGTTCTTCGGACCGCAGGTAGCCGGAATTGGCGTTACGCCAACTTCGCTGGGCAGCACTTCGGTCTTCCGCATCGACCACGACGAAGTGTTCAACCAGACCACACATCTGCAATATCAGCCGAAGCCGAACTGGCCGTGGCTGGGCTTCAATTGGCGCTATGATAGCGGCCTTGTGGCAGGTCCGGTGCCCTGCGCCGGGGGCAATTGCGCAAACGGACCCAACGGAACCGACACCATCGTGGATGCGTCCATTATCACTCCCGACCAGCAGTTCCAGGCTGGACTCTCTTGCGCGGGCGTGTTTGCGACTCCGACTACGCCGATCAGTCCGAACAGCATCTGCCCGGCCTCGCAATACGCCTCCAAATACTTGTCGATTCCGGCTGCCGGCACGGAGAACGACGACCACAATCCGCCCCGTGTCGCGTCGCGCAATCTTTTCGACCTTGCCATCGGACAGGACAACGTGCTGCGTCATACCGACAGATTCAAGCTGAGCCTGCGCCTGACGATTGTGAATCTTACCAATAAAGAAGCAGTTTACAACTTCATTTCGACCTTCAGCGGCACGCACTACGTAACGCCGCGAGCGATCACCGGGACGATCGGATTCCGCTTTTAGCAGGCGGGGCTTTGCCGCAAAACGGGATGCAGACGGTGGGGCTGGAAGCCCCCGTCTGCACCGGTCGCCCACTCGCCGGCTCCACTTCGCTTCGCAATAATCGTTGCTTCGCGCAAAAAAACAAAGATTTGGTAATACAGCCTCCAGCATATTCGGGCTCCGGCGACCCGTCACAAGTGTCTGAAACTTCCGCAATGCAGGGGCAATCCGTGGCACAGGCCTTCAGCCTGTGATGCTCGGAGCGTAACTCGCACATTCTACGTGAATTCAAGGGTGGGTTTCTGGAAGACTGTGAGAGCCTCGTTCGGCAGCCTGCTAGACAAGCGGGAATGCCGCGAGCATCCGGCCCCTATAACGACTGAGTGCTCGGTTCTACTCTGGCTGCCGTGAAAAACGGGGCAGCAGACGGGTCGAGTTCAGAATAAACGTCAACTCGGAAGAAACGTGGATAAAAGCCGCCAGCAGCGGGTTGATCATTCCGGCAGCTGCCAAAGCGATACCTAGGGCGTCTACGATCAGTGTCCCGTAAAAGTTTTGAAGTATCACGGAGCGGCACCAACGGGCGGTCTTGAGCGTAGCGACGAACTTTCCCAGGTCGTTTCCGATCAGCAGCACATTCGCGCTGGCATGCGCGATTTCCGTTCCGCTGCCCATCGCCACCCCAACATGGGCGTGGGCAAGCGCAGGAGCATCGTTGATGCCATCACCGATCATGGCGACTTTTCGGCCTAAGTGAATCAGCTCGTCAACGCGGTCCGACTTTTGATCCGGCAGCAGCCCGCTGGAAACCTGGCGGATACCGATCCGCTCCGCAACCGACCTGGCGGACGCTTCGGTATCGCCAGTGAGCAGCTCGATCTGAATTCCCAGTGCGTGAAGTTCCCGGATGGCTTCAGCAGTACCCTCCCGCACCTGGTCGGCGATATGAATCGAACCGATAAGCCGGCCATCACATGCCACCAGAACCGTGGCCCCGGCTGCCGTAGTCATCGCCGGCAGTGAGATGTCCGATTCCTCCAACAAAGCAGTATTACCCACGATGATTCGGTGGCCGTCCAGCCTGGCGTGTACGCCTTTCCCAGGCGTGTAGCTGAAAGAAGAGGGCTGTGCAACTGCTATATGCCCTTCCTGAGCTGCAGCCACTACGGCGAGGGCCAGCGGGTGTTCCGAATTGCGTTCCGCTACGGCGGCGATTCGCAAAACTTCGTTGGGCTCATAACCGGAAGCCGGCTCGATGAAAGCAACCTGGGGTTTGCCGTAGGTGAGGGTGCCTGTCTTGTCCAGCAAAACTGTATCCACCTTGGCCAGTTCCTCCAAATAGACACCGCCCTTAATGATTGCTCCTTGACGAGCTGCGCGGCCGATAGCGCCCAGGATCGCCAGCGGGGTTCCCGCGGCGATTCCACACGCGCCCGCGACGATGATGACCGAGATCGTTGAACGTAGGTTGTGGGTGATCAACAGAGTCAGTACCGCGCTTCCCAGGGCGAAGTACACCAGGTATCCAGCCAGGCGATCGGCGAGCCGCTGAATCGGCGCCCGCGTTTGCTCGGCTTTCTCCACTTCTTCGACGATCCGGCCAAATGTGGTATCGCGGCCCAGGTTCTCGACAGCCACTTCGAGCGCCCCCGTCTGGTTGAGCGTGCCGGCGAAGACTCGACTGCCGGGAAGCTTATCTTGAGGCAACGATTCGCCGGTGATGGCAGCTTCCTCGATGCTTGAGTTCCCGGCAACAACATAGCCGTCAACAGCGATTCTGGTACCTGGCCGGATCAGCACGCGGTCTCCCGGGCGAAGTTCATTCACCGGGACTTCGGCTGGCGCCGCGCCATCCTTCACGACCCAGGCGGAGCGTGGTAGAAGGTCCAGAAGGTCGCCGATTGCGCGCCTGCCCCGGCCCACGGTGAGCCCCTCCAACACTTCCGCAGCCAGAACGAAGGCGGCGATGACGAGTGCAGTGAAGAACTCGCCGATGCCCAGTGCGGCAAGCAGCGCGATGGTCATCGACAACTCCATCGTCATGCGGCGCTCGCGCAGGTTCTCGAACGCCTCATGGAAGATCGGCCAGCCGCCAAACAGGACGCCCGCGATGCCAATCAAGCTGACGCTCGGAAACGGCTCCCAGACTCGGAACCAGACCAGTGCCGCCGCGATCGCCGTTACGGCAATGCGGATTAGGTCAAAGGGCTCGACGTGGCCGTGTTCATGTTCGTCTTCGTGATCACACTGGACCTCATGCTGATGATCATTTCCAACGGCGCTCAGGTGTTTTAGAGGGTTTGAAGCCTCATCACCCGGTATTCCATCTGGAGAAATCTTGGCCTGCGGCATGGTTTCCTCCTTCAGCGCAAGTAACTGCGCACGATCTCCATCAATTCGTCCGTTGCTTTTTCGCGGTCGCTGGCGCTGTGAACGTGGTGGCGGATGTGCCCGTCGATCAATTCGGCCATCAAGCCGCCCAACGCCCCCCTGGCGGCGGCGGTTTGCTGCAGGACCGCATAGCAGTCGTTGCCTTCTTCGATGGCTCGCTCAATCCCATCGATTTGACCGCGAATGCGGCGCACCCGGGCCAGTAGCTTCTTGCCGCCGTCCTTGCTGATGTGTGCCATCTGCCGTCATTGTACTATACTGGGGTATAGTATATTCCACGAAAATCAATTCGCAGACGGCTGTGAGGTCAATGCGTCCCGCCGTCGGCCATCCGCCTTACCATCCCGCCGCGGTGAAGGCCCCGACACCGGCCGTGTGAGGGAGTCCTTCGAAAAAGCCCTACCTCAACCACCTGTACAGTCATTGAGTTAGCGAATTCGCCTCGGTCGCGTTGTAGGGTGCCCTCCGTCTCGGAGCAAGTCCCTCAGACTGGCAATCGGCGCCCCCGCCGATTTGCCGGGTCGTCACGATTGGCCTGTTTTTCGCGCCTTCCCCGTGCCCATTGGTTGGCGCACCCGCTAGGAGTCACACGCGGCACTGATTTTTTATATGCCTAAAGGGATTCTCAGGTTAAATCTCCGGTCGTCCCCATTCTTCCAAGCCATCGTTAGGCGCGCCATTCCTCTTCGTTCCTGCTTTCAACCTGCGATTCGTTAGAAGAGACTACAATTTAGAATCCGCGTTGTTGCGGTTTGGTATGGAGCACATTCTCACCGATGGCCGCTATGCTGCGAGACAGCTTTTGAGATCACCCCGGTTTACTGTTTCGGTGGTTTTCACCATCGCGCTAGCCCTTGGAGCTGCCACGTTGATCTTCTCCGTCGTCGAAGGCGTGTTGCTCAGGCCACTTCCGTTTTTCGATCCCGGAAGGCTGGTGACTTTTCACGAGGATGTGCCTACTCTGGGTGGTGATTGGTCCGTTGTGCCCGCACCAGATGTCGTTGCTTTCTCGCGGGAGGCCCGCGGCTTTGCTGCAGTAGGTGGTTCGATCACCTCCCAAGCAGAGTTGTCGGGCGTAAACAACCCCGAGCAGATCTGGCAAGCACGCATGACCAAAGGCGCATTCAATGTGCTTGGTGTTGGCCCCAAGTTGGGCCGCATTTTCACACAGCAAGAAGATCAACAAGGACAGACAGTGGCCGTATTGAGTGATAATCTGTGGCGATCCCGATTCGATAGCGATCCATTCGTTGCAGGAAAGCAGATCAAGCTTGATCGCAGGACCTACACCGTAATCGGGGTGATGCCTCCCGGTTTTGAGTATCCCCTTTTGGCGGGGCACTCGAATAGAGTGCAGGTCTGGATTCCTATGGGGTTTACCCATGATGAACTAACGAAATTGGCTGGAAGCCCACGCTTCGCGGTGTTGGGACGCCTCGGGCCCAACGTATCTGTGGCTGAGGCAGAGGCAAGCGCCAATCGAGTTGCACGCGAAATCGTCGCACATCGCCCCGATTTCATGAGCAGCGTTGGACCAATGACAGTTCACTTGCACGGGTTAAGGAACGAAACGTTGTCCCACGCTCGCCCGCTGCTGCAGATTCTGTTTTTGGCAGTCATGGTGCTCGTGTTAGTCGCCTGCGCAAACGTCGCCGGTCTGCTGCTTGTTCGTGGGCTACAAAGGCGGCGCGAAATGGCAGTCCGGCTTGCTTTGGGTACAACTCGTTGGGCGCTTTTGGTCGGAGTTTTATGGGAAAGCACCCTGACTTGTGCGCTTGGGGGGGTGGCCGGTGTGGCTCTGGCGGCGCTCTCGATTCGGAGCGTTGTTAGGTTCCTACCGGAAACGTTGCCCCGGCTGGCCAGTATTTCACTCGACTGGCGCGTTGCCGGCTTTGCGCTGGCCATAACGATTGCAACTGGATTGACTGCCGCTGTCGCGCCGGCTTTCGCCGCAAACAGCATCCAAATTGCCGAAGCACTCAAGGAAGGTGGCAACGCCGGTATTGCGAGCCGCGGTCATTTGCGGTTGCGATCGATCCTGATCGTTGCGGAGATCGCGGTCGCTGTCACGCTTTTAGGCTCCGCCGGTCTCCTGTTTCGAAGCTTTGAAGAGATGCGGAGCGTCGATCTGGGATTTGAGCCCGAGAACGCCGTTTCCGCGGTCTATTCACTTCCAAGCGCCGCGTATTCGAAACAGGCGCAGGTAGACCGTTTCAATCGTAAACTGCTTGAGAGCATGCGCCTGCTGCCAGGGGCGCAAGCAGCCGGGTTGATATCTGCGCTGCCAGTTTCGGGAGCAGCGCTGAGCGCCGGGTGCGTTCCTGAGGGCTATATGTCACAACAGGGTAACCCAGTCGTCGTCGCGAGTTGGTATCTGGTAATGGACGAGGCTTTTCGAGCCATGGGAGTTCCGCTCGTCCGTGGCCGATATCTTAGTTCAGCCGACAACGCCTCAGCGCCTTTGGCTGTTGTTGTGAGTCGTTCATTTGCCGAGCATTACTGGCGCGGCCAGAATCCCATCGGGAAACATCTCCGTCTTGGCTCTCCGGAGATGGCGCTTCCCTGGCTGACCGTAGTTGGCGAGGTGGCGGACATCAAAGAGGGTGCTGCGGACGTTCCTAACGTTCCGCAGTTCTACCAAACCGTTGCGCAATTCAGTCGATCACTAGGGCCGGCGGCTAGCGCAGCTGACCTACACGGATCTAGCATGACTCTGGTCCTAAGAAGCACATTCTCCCCAAGCGCGATGGAGAACATGGTCCGTCAGACCGTTCGAAAACTCGATCCTCAACTTGCATTGAGCGCAGTGAATACGATGGAGAAGGCGGTCAGCACAACAGAAGCGCCCCGGAAATTCAACGCGCTGCTGTTTGCGTCATTTGCAGGCGGCACTCTGCTGCTCAGCATGCTCGGTGTGTA
>JBAUOG010000963.1:0-3749 GCA_049579625.1 Bryobacteraceae bacterium | reverse complement strand
GCACCCATGACCCCCTCATGCCGCCCAAATCGATCAGTATTTTTCTCAATTCAAAAATGGCCGCCTCGAATTGCCCCAGTCGCACAAACTTGCCCCCTCAAACCAGCTTGTGAGATATGCGGGTTAGAAACACCCCCGTTTGACGAGCTTTGTCGCGTCTGGGGACACGCCTATAGCGCGCACGGCGAACTGGCGCTCCGCCGGCGCTTTGAGACGCTGGAAGTGAGCATGACATCAGTCGGGGTGCCCCCGATGAGCTAAGGACCGCGCCGTTCGGATGAACATGCCGCAACCTCTTTCATCATTGAGGGTGTGCACTCCGGCGCTCAGAAGGCTTTCCAGCTGGCCTTACACCCCGACAGGCGTCGCTCGTGCGCGCTCGCGTCGACGCACCGGTTGGAGCACAGGGAATGCCTCGCTCTGGTGATCCAAGGCCTCCTCAAGCTTCCCATCTGCCTGCGCTGTCCAGTTCCTGCGCTCGACAAACGTCTTGGGCTCGTAGGTCTTGCCTTCGGCCAGTTGCCGCTGTTCGCGCCGGCTGGTGAAGAGCATGACGGGGCCTAAGAGTGCCGCCATGACGCGGCTCATCAACCCGAATTCGCGTTCGACTTCCTGGCGCAGTGCGCGAATCTGCAAGCTCACGCTCTCATTCGTGCGACGCAACTGCCGTTCCATTGCCCACAATATGGCACTGTAGGCACTCTTGATGGAGCGGACTTCCCACGCGAAGCGTTCCCGTACGCGCGCGTCAGGGTCGTTCTTATACCGTTTCCAGCCTGCGAGTGTCGTGCGGCAGATGCGATACAAGCTTGGGCCGTTGCGGTCGAAGTCGCGTTGGAAAGCTGCGTCCAGAAATCGTTTGGACTGATCGCGCGAGATTGCGGCGTGCTTGAAGTTGAACTTGTGCTGGCCGTGAATATCCGCCAAGTCTCCATCCAGCATTCGTCCCTCCCCTAGCATCTCTTTGTAGAGCGGGGTGCCAGGAACTGGCGTGTAGAGCATGAACTGGTGGAAATCCGTCTCATGCGCCACAGCATGTTCAATCTCGTCCTCAATGTTCTTGGGCGTATGGTGCTCCAGTCCGACAATGGTCGAGCCCAGCAGCTTGATGCCGTGCTGGCGCAATTCCTTGGTGAGCGCCGTTGTGTCGTGGCCCTGCAGTTTCTTGTAACCAGCGTGCGGAGATTCAAGCCCCATCCAGATCCAGGAGACACCAATCTCCACCAGCTCCCGCATGGTGTACTTGCTGATCGCGTTGGCAGACGAGAAAACATACAGCGACCACGCTTTGTTCCCGGCCTTCATCCGATCCAACAGCTCCATGGCGCGCTTCCGATAGAGCAGGAAGTTCTCGTCCATCATGAAGAACGTTCGCACCTTCATGGACGATTCCATCTCGCACATCACATCGAACAGCTCGCCGCCGGTCTCGTAGAAGTTGAGAAACTTCCCCTTGCCGCCGAAGAACGCCGACGTGGTGCAGAAGTTGCATCCCATTGGGCAGCCCACCGAAGGAATGATGGTTGCCGCCGTGTGGCCGTCTGGAGTCGGCACCTTGATGCCCATGGTGCGCGTATCGAAGCCCGAAACAATGTGCGGGTGGCGCACCGGCGCGTGCTCGTCTTCTCCCAGAAAACCGCGCATCCACGAAATGCCGTCGCCGCGTACAATATGGTCGGCGTCCACCATGTCATTGATTTCCGGTATGGCTGCTACGTGTCCGCCCACCACAATCGTCGAACCGGGCGAAAGCTCCCGCACCATGCGGCACATCTCCCGAACTTTGCCGACATTAACAATGATGGAGGAAATGCCGACGATGTCGTACCGGTTCTCGGTCAGCTCATTTGCAAACTTCTCGCGCGTCGGAAAATCGAGCACCGTCGATGGAGCGGAGATGTTCTCCTGAATCATCATGATGCCCCATGAACGATGGAACATCCGCAATGAGAAGCTCCCTTGGGCGCGCGTTACCTGGTTATGATAAAGCTCAATCGGGTTGACGCGCCGGCTGCCGAACTCATCATCTTGCGCATACGGTCCAAAAACTGAGGTCAGCAGAACGCGGGCGCGTTTGCCCTTTGAGTGGGGACTCACGATTTGAAACTCCTTGATTGGATCTTATGTTCCGCCAGGAGCTTCGCTCGTAATATTACTGTAATTCCGACGCCGGATGTTAGTGCTTTTCTATGAGGCGGCGGCGGTCATGATCGTGCTTCGAGTGAGAATGTTCGCTTTCAACGCACGGCAGCTGCGCTGTGCTCGCTGACCACTGGCTGCAACGGAACACTACGCATCAGAGGCTGCAGAATCTGACCCGCCATGGCCGGCCAGACTGTAAGCTACGTCATCACCGCATCTGAGTTATTATTGCCCTTTCCACTGCTCTTCTCGTCCCAGGCAGCTGTCCTGAAAGGACCACATGTCGTCACGCTCAATCCTCACGCTCCTGCTCTCGATGTCCCTGCTCCACTCGCAGGTGTCTGCCCCGGCGCTTTTCGGACAGGAACCTGTCCCATCAGACCTAGCGGCTGCGGCCATGGGACGAGGAGGTGTTGGTTCGGGCGAACCGCAAGCCTATGACAAGGTGATTACGAAGGAGGCTAAGTCGAAGCTGGGTGTGTTCACGGTTCATGAGATCAAAGACAAGTACTACTACGAGATCCCCAAGACCGAGATCGACAAGGAATTCCTGTTCGTCACTCAGATTGCGCGAACCACTCTCGGAGTGGGGTACGGTGGACAGTTCCTTTCGGAACACGTGGTCCGATGGGAGCGCAACGGCAACAAGATCAACCTCCGGGAAGTGAATTACGACGTGGTCGCTGATCCCAAGGCGCCCATCTCATTGGCCGTGAAAGCCGCCAACAACGACGCCATCATCATGACCTTCCCAATCGCGGCGTTCGGGAAAGATCCCAAGGCGGCAAAGACGGAGACAAAAGAGGAAGGAAAGGAGCCGGAAACGAACGCGCCGGAGGACAAAGCCAGTGACACGAAGCCCGGCGCCGACAAAGATAGTAACGCCAAGGCAGGTGAAACCACGCCAGCCGAAGCGAAAACGGAGCCTAATCCGGCCGGCAGCAGCGAACCCGAAGCCAAGGGACCGGCTTCTAAAGAAGCGGCCAGCAAACAGGCATCCACTCCATCGCCGAGTAAAGACGCTTCTGCCTCAGGCAAGGACACCAAGGCGGCCGCCAAACTGCCGGCTCGCCCTGCGCCAGCCCCGGCATATAAGGAAACCGGCCGCGAGCAATCCATCGTCATCGACGTCACGCGCTTGTTCACCAGCGACGTATTCGAATTCAGCGCCCGCCAGCGCTTGAACGCCAACATGATGGACGCCAGCCGTTCCTACGTCGAGCGCATATCGCCATATCCGGAGAACATTGAGGCCGAAGCCACCCACACCTACTCTCGTATGCCCACTCCCCCGGGCCTTGGCTCAAATCAGCCCGCTAATCCGTTCCTTGCCGGGGGCATGCGCCCCGGCAGCGCCACGCTGGTGCTTCACTTCAGCATGGTCAAGTTGCCCGAACACCCCATGCTTCCCAGGGTTTTCGATGAACGCGTCGGCTACTTCAGCGTCCAGCAGATGGATTATAGCCGCGACGAACAGCGTGCTCCGAAGCGCATTTACATTACCCGGTGGCGCCTGGAAAAGAAAGACCCGAAGGCCGAGATCTCTGATCCGGTCAAGCCGATTGTTTACTACATTGACGCCGCAACGCCTTCCAAGTGGGTTCCCT
>JBAUOG010000962.1:0-2899 GCA_049579625.1 Bryobacteraceae bacterium | reverse complement strand
TTCTGGACTGCCGATCCCCACGGAGCGGTTCCGAATGTGGTGCGCGGCAGGCTTATCTCCGATAGTTGATCGATTGGAGTGGCGTCTCGAGGGCCGGGAGTGGCAAGCCACGGGCTGGGCTGATCCTCCCCGCCGGTCATGAGGGTCTGAGTGAACTCAGAGAACGGCAAAACGGCGCCTTGCTGGATAGGGCGGTCAGGAAACTCAAAGCGGCGAGGGGCGCCCCAAGGGACCGGGGAAGCTTGAGGGGGAAACTCGGGTAGCGGCGACTTAGGCATGACCGGCACGCTCGAGACGGGTCGACTCGCAATGAGAACCTCGCGGACCGTGTCGCGCACGAAATCATGAACCAGCGAGCCGTGGCGGAATCGCACTTCGGTCTTGGCGGGGTGAACATTGACGTCCACTTCGCCCGGATCGCATTCGAGGAAGATTAGGGCGAAAGGGAAGCAGCCTGGCGGCATGAGGTTGTGATAGGCGGCAGTCAGAGCGTGGAGGATGAGCTTGTCGCGGATCAGGCGGCCGTTGACGAACAGGAAAATGGAGTTGCGGTTCAACTTCTGAATTTGAGGGCCCGACACCAAACCACGCAATGCATAGTGGGCGGTATCAGGCTCGGGTGGCTGCGCGTCCGCTGGCTGCACATGAGTGGGCCGGGTGTGCGGCGGAACGTAGGGCGGCGGGAGGCGCAGATCCTTGGTGCGCACACCGAGATCGATTAGGTCCTCCATAATTGCTGAGCCAAAGACCTGGTAGGCGCGGTCACGGATCCCCGCTACCGGAGTGACGTTCAACAGTTCCCGGCCCTCGTGATACAGCTCGAAGCGCTTGTCGAAATGAGCCAGGCTATAGTGCGTAACGAGTGAACCGATGTGAGCGAGTTCGGTCTGATCGGAGCGCAAAAACTTCTTGCGCGCGGGCACGTTGTAGAAGAGATCACGAACTGCGATTGTCGTGCCGAGCGGGTGAGCAATCTCATCGCATCGGAGAAGTTTGCCGCCGGCGATTTCGACCGCAGTGCCGGTTTGCTCGTCTGCGGAGCGAGTCTCAAGGAGCAGGCGGCACACGGAAGCGATTGAGGGTAGAGCCTCACCGCGGAAACCGAGCGTGGCAATGGCAAGCAAATCCTTCACGTCGCTGAGCTTGCTGGTGGCGTGGCGTTCAAAGGCGAGCATGGCGTCATCCCGCAACATGCCGTGGCCATTATCCTGGATGCGGATCAGGCGGCGGCCGGCGTTTTCGGTGTCGATGCGAAGTTCGGTCCCCCCGGCGTCGAGCGAGTTTTCCAGAAGCTCTTTGACGACGGAGGCCGGGCGCTCGACGACTTCTCCCGCAGCGATTTTGTTGGCGACGTTGTCGGAGAGGATTCGGATGCGGCCCATGAAATTCAAACGGCAGATTGTGGCTACTGCCTATTCACACGATAGCGGACCGATCTCCTTGGTTCGTTACCGAAGGAGCTATGAGAACCTAAGGATCGTGCATTCAAGAACCCTCTATTGTGCAGTCCTTTTCGCCGTTGTGCTCGGGATTTGCCAAGCGCCGGCGGGAGCCGCTTCGTGCGAGAGTTTGAGCAGCTTGAAACTGCCTGGCACCGCGATCACGGGTGCGAAAACCGTCAAAGCGGGAGCGTTTGTCTCTCCGGAGCCGAAGGTCAGCAAAGAAGCGGCCGAGCGCTACAGGAAACTGCCGGCCTTCTGCCGGGTCCTGGCAACGCTGACGCCAACCGCCGATTCCAGCATCAAGGTTGAAGTTTGGATGCCCCTCGAGGGCTGGAATCACAAGTTCCAGGGAGAAGGCAACGGAGGCTTCGCCGGCTCCATACCCTACGGCTTGATGGCCGGCGCGATGGAAGCAGGGTATGCCACGGCCGGCACAGATACGGGTCATGAAGGGGATGCGACCGACGCCGCGTGGGCGCTCAAGCATCCGGAGAAGATCGCCGACTTTGGATACCGCGGCGTCCACGAGATGACGGAGAAGGCCAAAGAAATCACCAAGGCCTATTACAGCCAAGCTGCACAACGGTCCTATTTTGTGGGTTGCTCCGACGGAGGCCGGGAGGCGCTGATGGAAGCGCAGCGCTTTTCGAAAGACTACGATGGCATTCTGGCGGGAGCACCCGCGAATTATTGGACGCATCTGCTGAGCTCCGGAGTGGATGTGTCCAAGACTCTATTGGGCGGTTCAGGCGGCTATATTCCGGCGGCCAAGATTCAGGCAATCAGTCGGGCCGTGTTGGCCGCATGCGACGGGCGGGATGGCGTCAAAGATGGCATTGTCAGTGAACCCTCGCTGTGCCGATTTGATCCGTCCAAGCTGTTGTGCAAGGGAACCAAAACAGACGGGTGCTTAACCGGACCGCAGGTTGCCTCGCTGCGGAAACTGTACGAGGGCGGCCGCACTTCTACCGGCGCACAGATTTTTCCTGGCTATGCGCCTGGCGGCGAAGATGGCGACGGCGGATGGAAGGGATGGATTACCGGTAGCGAACCCGGCGATAGCGAAGGAAGCCATTACGTGGACGGCTTCTTCCGCTACATGGTCTTCAACGATCCGACGTGGAGCTATAAAACGGCTAACATTGATGCCTCGCTTCGGGCGGCGGACGAAAAGATGGCAAGCGTGCTCAACTCCAACGATCCGGATCTTACACCCTTTAAGAAGCGTGGCGGCAAACTGATCGTTTATCACGGCTGGAGCGATGCGGCTATAGCGCCTCAAAACACGATCGATTACTTCCAAAGCGTCGGCAAAAAGCTGGGGCCGGGAGATCGCAATCAATTCGTTCGCCTTTATATGGTTCCCGGCATGCAGCACTGTATCGGCGGTCCCGGGCCGAGCCTGTTCGGGCAGTTCAGCGTGATCCCGGGTAAGGGTCCGAAAGACAGTGTCTACC
>JBAUOG010000961.1:0-3674 GCA_049579625.1 Bryobacteraceae bacterium | reverse complement strand
CTCTTCTCCTGAACTATCCATCAGCAACACAGACAGGTTCTTCCGTTCAATATTTCCTTGCGTCACCTGCCAGTACCAATCCCACAGCTCCCGCACCACGGTGACGCCTTTCTTCAAGGTCAGATTCGCCGGATACTTCGCCGGACCGGCTCGTTTGTGGATATACTCGTTTACGCCACCTTCCCGGTATTCCTGTACCTCGATCTCGATCTGCAGCCCGCTAACCTCACTAAAACCGGCATGCACCATGCCTTCAATCTCCACTGCGAAGTTATAGCCAGGGAACGGATCCTGACGCTCTCCTCCAGGCACTTCTTAACGCTCCCCTTTCGCGGACTCATTGATGCGCCGGTTGATCCGGGACACCTCGGCAACCCACCGTTGCCTTTCACGATGATCCAGACTCATGATTTGCTCGTAAGGCCAGTGCAGATAGTAGGCGATAAAGGCTACCTCCTCGGCCAACATCTCCGAGGGGTAGCCACCTATCCCCCCAGGCCGTTAACCTCGATGTCAAACTTCGTGTCGCAGTGGGGGCAGGTAACCCCAAGCCTACTGTGGCCGTTCTCGTTGATCCGCCTGTAGAAATCCTGCAGGAATGCGAGATCCGCTGAGAACAGCCCCTCGATCTCTTTGGGATTAATCTGCCCGAGTTCTCCCAGCCGAACGATGACCCGCGACAACAGAATGATTACAAGGTAGCCCGGATTCGTCTGCACCCGGGGATCTTTCATAGGCGCGATTTCATCGTAAGCGGTGGACAGCCGCATCACGCCCTCCCGATGCATTACTCCATCCGAATCCCTGTAACCACGCGGCAGCGTGAACGGGAAATCGGTTTGCAGCGTCAAGCCTTGGCAACTCCTTCGTGTGCGATCGTCAGCGTCTCAATCGCGACTTCGTTGGCAGTTGCGTTCAGAGACGGACCTTCCCATTTGGTCGGCCAGGCGTTGACGAAGTTCCAGCGGATCTTCTCCTCACCTGACTCGTCCATAAGACAGACTGATCCGTTCTTGCGTTCCGTTTTTCCGTCGATGGTCTTCTTGCGCCAATCCCACAGCGAGTGATCGTCCGTAAAGCCTCCCTTCAAGACGATATTCGAGTACTCGGTCAGGCCCGGCAACTTGCGGGGCGTAAACACTTTCTCGGTGCCTTCCCGGTACTCGATCGGGTCGGATGTTGCATCGAGGCCGGAGCATTCGCGAAAGGCGGCTCGCTGAATCCCGTCTATCTCGAGTTTGAAATTATAACCGCGTAATGGGTCTTTCCTGTCGCCAGTCGGCATAGTTTTGTTTACTCTCCTTGATACATTTGATCGGGCCCTGCTGGTCCGTCTATGGTTACGCCCTTCGCGCCGTGGATCAGGCGAACGACCACAAACTCGAAGGGGATTGTTGACGCTAAACCGATTTCAGTAACCACCCGGCCCGAATTGCGAAGGTCGGGGGGATTTGTTTCGGCATCACATTTCACGAAGAACGCCTCTTGTGGCGTGCGGCCCTTGAGCGCGCCGGCGCGGTATTGGCCGATAAAGTAGGTGCTCAGTTCCCGCTCGATCCGCGCCCAGAGCGTCGGATTATTCGGTTCGAACACGACATCCTGCATGTTCCATTCGATCCATCGAACGGCCGTAAGAAACAGCCGCCGCACATTGACGTAAGTCCACGCGTCCTGTCCGCTCAAGGTCCGTGCGCCCCATACTCGGATGCCCCGGCCGGGAAAAGATCGAAGACAATTGATGCGCTTCGGATTGAGATAGCCCTGGTCGGCGTCAGTCAAATGCCGCTCGAGGTCAAGCACGCCTTCCAGAATTTCGTTCGCGGGAGCCTTGTGGACCCCCCTGAACCGGTCCGTCCGCGCATATACGCCGGCGATGTGACCACACGGTGGCACCACATGGGCCATCGCGTCGCCAAAATGTTTCACCTTGATCCAGGGATAATAGATCGCACCATTTTTCCCGTCCGTTTCGCTCCACTGTTCCCAGACCTGATCACTGCTGGCGCCGAACTGGGAATCGAGTATGGCAAAACGGTCACCCATGCTTTCGCAGTGGTTTACTACGACCTGTTGAAGTTCGAACGCCGCGGCTCTGTCTCTGACGAGATCCGGCGCCAAGACTAGGTCGACCGTGTTGAGCGATTTGATTGCTTCGAGTCCGTCGTGCAGACTGTTGAAGGAGTTATCTTCCAAGGGAACCACATAGCACCGCTGCCCACCGTTCTCGAAGAAACCGCGAACGGCGTAAGCCAGATAGCTGTCGGGTCCCGGCTTTCCCACATGGGCATCGAACTGGGACCAAAGCGAGAGCATTAGTGGAGTGCTTGGTTTGACATTTCCGCCGGATTTTGGGTCAGCCGGAACTGGTCCAAGAAAGGCCGGTACGCCCGTGAGGAATTCGGTGTGTCGAGGCAGACCGAATTCCTCCTCAAGATACACACCTGGGGTGTTGGTTTCGAAGTGACGCTCGTTAACACCCCGGTGTTTGTGTGTGCCAGCCCCTGTCATGCCCTAAGTCCGCGCCTATTGAGCCTGCGGCCCCGCCCACTGTTCGATGCGGAAGATTACAAACTCGGCTGGTCTGACAATTGCCACGCCAATCTCGGTGGTCACACGGCCAAGGTCTCGTTCCTCAGGGGGGTTGGTCTCGTCGTCGCACCGAACATAAAAGGCCTCAGCGGGAGTACTCCCGAAGAGTGCGCCATCGCGCCAGACTGTCGTCAGGAACGCGCTGACGTTGCGGACGATCTTGGCCCAGAGAGTCCTGTCGTTCGGTTCGAATACAACCCACTGGGTGCCGTGATCGATCGATTTTCGAAGGAACAACAACGTGCGGCGGACGTTGATGTACTTAAGGTCCGTATTGAAATCGCCGCCAATCGTTCTGGCGCCCCAAACGGTAATGTTGTCGTTGATGTTGCGGATGCAATTCACGCCTCCGGGGTTTAGCCCATCCTGAAGCGCCTTGCTGATTTGCACCTGGATGTCCAAAGCTCCCCGGACCACTTCGTTGGCCGGAGCTTTGTGAACGCCCCTCTCGTGGTCGACGCGTGCGTAGATGCCAGCCATATGGCCGCTGGGGCCGATGAAGATCTCGCCATCGCCGTCCTGCACCGTGACGCCACGTTCGTCTACACGAACCTGAGTTAGTTTGGTAGCGATATCAAATACCTTGATTCTCGGGAAGTAGAGAGCTCCATAGTCGGTGTTACCGACCACCTTGATATTCGCTTCGGTCAGGACGTCGGTCACTTCTGGAGCATCGAGGATCGCGAACCTGTCGGACATGTTCGTGCAGTGGTCGACAATGCTGCCTTGGACGACCGGGTCGACGATCCCGGGCGCTGCAACCATCGAGATCTCATCGATCGCCTCGAACGGCGTCAGCCCCTTGGTAGGATCCTGCAGCCCGTCAATAGAGGCATATCGCATCACGTAGCAGCGTGTGCCGCCGTTGTGAAAGAAGCCGTAGACTCCCTGAGCGAGTCTATTTTGATCGGGGTCCGTCGAAAAGCCGCCAAAGGACTTAGTGAATTCGTTGAACGTCGTGCACAACACGGGCACGCCTTCGTCAACCAATTGGCCGGCCGCCCTGCGAGCCGAGGCGGCCGCAAAAGCTGTTTGAGCTTCTCGGAATTTCTTGAAGTCATCCGCCGTCAGTTTTTTCCCGTCCG
>JBAUOG010000960.1:0-19386 GCA_049579625.1 Bryobacteraceae bacterium | reverse complement strand
GAAGAAAACGGCAGGGGCTTACGGCACCAGGTGCGTCTGGGTCCATTCCATGCGCGCCCATCCACCGACAAATCTTACGTTTCCAAACACTAGGGGCCCCCTAAACTCCAGATGCGAACCTTTTCGGTAACCACCTCTTAGCGCCCTACGTCTGGTGTCAGACGAGAGTCCCGGCAGCAATTTACTAAAATCAAATGATGTATTTCTTTCGCGATATGGGAAGCGGTGTAGCATGGCTTTCGCGGAACTAATCACTCGGTTCGAGGCGGCGATTTAGAACGGCCGATCCGGCGAAGTAGTAGCAAAGTGGTGCACTCAAGGGTGCAGAAGAGGATAGTGAATGCGTACTTCCGAGGTGCTAGGCGCGTGGGGAAAAATCCTGCGCGGAGAAGCTCCTTCCCTTTCCATTGAGATCACGCGGGAATGCCCGCTGCGATGTCCCGGTTGCTATGCATACGACGACGGGCATCTGGGTGGCGGCGTGACGTTGAGGGAGCTGAACGATCGCAAAGGACAAGAGCTAGTCGACGGAGTTCTGGAAGTGGTGGACCGCCTGAAGCCGCTGCATTTGTCTATAGTTGGCGGCGATCCGCTGGTTCGATACCGGGAACTGGAACAGATGGTTCCCTTGCTTTTGGCACGCGGAGTCCACGTTCAGATTGTGACCAGCGCCTTCCGAACGTTCCCGGTGGAGTGGAGTGCGCAGCCTGGGCTGAGCGTAGTTGTTTCTATTGACGGTTTACAGCCCGAGCACGATGTTCGACGCACGCCCGCCACCTACGAGCGAATACTGAAGACCACCGAAGGCCGGAAAATCACGATTCATTGCACGGTGACCGGTCAGATGATGAAGCGTCCCGGTTACCTGGACGAGTTCCTGAAGTTCTGGACGGCGAAGCCCGCCGTTAAGAAAGTATGGTTCAGCCTGTTCACTCCGCAAATAGGCGACGACCTGCCGGAGATGCTTTCGCCAGCCGAACGAAAACAGGTGATAGCCGACATGCTGGAACTGCGGAAGCGCTATGAGAAGCTGGACATGCCCGAGGAACTGATCCGGCAGTTTGCGAAACCGCCTGCTAACCCGGGTGACTGCATCTTCGCGCAGACCACGAAGACGGTTTCGGCGGACCTTCAAACCAGCATTACGCCCTGCCAGTTCGGCGGAAAACCCGATTGCCAATCATGCGGCTGCGTGGCGTCGATGGGCTTGGCAGCAATTGCCGATCATAAATTGGCAGGCTTGGTTCCCGTAAAGGTCATCTTCGATGCCTCAATTCGAATTGGCCGGCGGTGGAGCCGATCAAACGACTTGTTGCCGGCACCGCACCGGGAAGAACAGTTTCCGATTCTGCAATAAGAAGCACGCGGCCATTTTTTCGGAACTTCACACATTTTGCATCGTAAACGATCTTAAGCACGTATTCGTGTTCAGAACTTAGTGTGCATTGAGGTGGCAAAATGGGCTCGCCAAGTAATCAGTTCAAACACGTTTTGCGCAGGCTGGTACGTTCGCCTCTGTTTACCGGCATGACGCTGCTGACGCTGGCGATTGGGATCGGCGCGAACACGGCGATCTTCAGCGTCATCGAAGGCGTGTTGCTTAAGCCCCTGCCTTACACACATCCGGAAGAACTGGTTGGGCTTTGGCACACAGCTATGGGTCTGAACATCCCGGAATTGAACATCTCACAATCGCTCTATTTCACCTACCGCGAAGAGAACCGGACTTTCCAGGATGTCGGCGTTTGGCAGGGCGACTCGGTGAGTGTCACCGGGCTGGCTGAACCAGAACAAGTGGACGCGCTCAACGTGTCGGAGAGGGTGTTGCCCTTGCTAGGGGTCAGACCCTTGCTCGGGCGCACGTTTTCGCACAAGGACGACACAGCCGGCAGCCCGGAGACGGTGATGCTGGCTTACGGTTACTGGCAATCCAGATTCGGTGGCGATGCATCGGTTATTGGGCGCAGAATCATGGTGGACGGTGCGGCGAAAGAAGTGATTGGCGTATTGCCGCAGAGCTTTCGGTTCCTAGACCGAAAGCCGGCCCTGGTGACGCCGTTCCAGTTCGATCGCTTGAAGGTGACCCTGGGTAACTTCAGCTATCAGGGTGTGGCGAGGCTGAAGCCTGGAGTGACTCTGGCGCAGGCCAACGCGGATGTGGCGCGCATGCTGCCCATGGACAACCGCCGGTTTCCAGCTCCGCCCGGATTCAGCGTGAAGATGTTTGAGGATGCTCGCATCGGTCCGAATGTGCGCCCGTTCAAGAAGGATCTGGTGGGAGACATCGGCAACGTGCTGTGGGTGCTGATGGGGACCATCGGCATGGTGCTGCTGATTGCTTGCGCCAACGTCGCGAATCTGCTCCTGGTGAGAGCTGAGGGACGCCAACAGGAGCTGGCCATTCGAGCTGCGCTGGGAGCGGGCTCAGGCCAGATCGCCCGCGAGCTGCTTTTGGAGAGCATGACGCTTGGGCTGATGGGCGGAGCGTTGGGGCTCGGAGCGGCATACGGCGCGCTGAAGATCCTGGTGAAGATGGGTCCCACGAGCCTGCCGAGGCTGGATGAAATTGGAATCGATATGAACGTGCTGCTTTTCACGCTGGTGATCTCGCTCATCGCCGGAGTGTTGTTCGGCCTGATTCCCGTATTTAAGTATGCCGGGCCGCAATTGGCGGGAACGCTGCGTGGGGGTGGCCGGACACTGAGCCAGAGTAGGGAACGTCACCGTGACAGAAGCACACTGGTGGTGGTTCAGGTGGCGCTAGCGCTGGTCTTGCTGATCAGTTCCGGGCTAATGATTCGAACGTTCCGGGCGTTAAGACAGGTTCACCCGGGCTTTACGGATCCGGAAGCCGTGCAATTGCTGACCGTGTCAATACACGAGGCGCAGGTGAAGGAACCGGAGCGGGTGCTGCGCATGCAACAGGACATGCTCGAGAAGATTGAAGCTATCCCCGGCGTCACGTCAGTTGCGATGGCCAATGCTGTTCCGATGGATGGCGATGGCTGGAGTGATGTCATCTTCGCAGAGGGTCACACCTATTCCGAAAACCAGCTGCCTGCCATCCGGCGATTCCGATTCGTGTCCCCCGGCTACTTCAGGACAATGGGCTACCGCCTAGTAGCAGGCAGGGACTTTACTTGGAACGAGGTCTACAACCGAAACCCGGTGGCGGCGGTTTCCGAAAGCACGGCCCGTGAATTATGGCACGATCCTGCATCGGCGCTCGGAAAACGGATTCGGGAGAACAAAGAGAACTCGTGGCGTGAAGTGATCGGCGTTGTAGCCGATGTGCGCGACGACGGCCTGAACAAAAAGGCGGCAACAATGATCTACTGGCCCACCCTCATGAATGGCTTTGAGGACGGTAAAGCGGAATTCATTCGACGCACGTTGACTTTTGTTGTCCGCAGCAGTCGCACCGGATCGGAGAGTTTCCTGAATGAGGCGCGGCAGGCAGTATGGGCTGTCAACCCGAACGTTCCGGTGGCCAATGTGCGGACGATGGGTGAGATTTACACGAAGTCGCTGGCTCGCACATCGCTGACGCTGGTGATGCTCGGCATTGCTGGTGCGATGGCGCTGCTGTTGGGCGTGATTGGCATCTACGGCGTCATCTCCTACTCGGTTTCGCAGCGAACTCGGGAGATCGGGATTCGGATGGCGATTGGCGCGAGGCAGCAGGAACTGACGCAGATGTTTGTTCGACACGGATTGGTGCTGGCGGGCATTGGCGTCTGCTGCGGGCTTGCGGCGGCGTATGGCTTGACCCGGCTGATGACTTCGCTCTTGTTCGAAGTAAGCCCGTCAGACCCGCTAACCTATGCCGCTGTTTCAGTGGTCCTGGTGATGGCGGCGGTGGTGGCAAGCTACGTGCCGGCGCGCCGGGTGTCGGCGGTGGATCCGGTTGAAGCTCTGCGGGCGGAGTGAGGATGGCCGACGTCAGCTACTGAGTCGAACGGCGTATTCGATTGCTTTCAGCAGGCTGGTGGTGGAGGAAACGCCTTTGCCAGCGATGTCGAAGGCGGTGCCGTGATCGACCGAGGTGCGAATGATGGGCAAACCCAATGAAATATTCACACCACCTTCGAAGTCGAGCAGTTTGAGCGGCACGTGTCCCTGATCGTGATACATGCAGACGATTGCGTCGAACTGTTTCCGGCGCGCCGCCAGGTAGAACAGAGTGTCCGGCGGGAACGGGCCGCTGACGGGGATGCCGCGCGCTTTCGCCCATTCCACGGCGGGCCGGATTTCTCGAATCTCCTCATCACCGAACAGGCCGTTTTCGCCGGCGTGCGGATTAAGGCCGGCTACGGCGATGCGCGGGTTAGCCTTCAGGCGACCGACCGCTCCCGCTGTTAAGCCGATGATGGTCTGAATCCGCTCCCGTTTCACGAGCGCGATCGCTTCGCGTAGCGAAACATGTGTGCTTACGTGCGTCACTATCAGATCGTCGGACGCCAGCATGATGGTGACATCCTTTGATCCGCACAGGGCGCCGATCAGTTCCGTGTGACCAACGAAATGAGGGTCGGACAACTGCGTCGCTTCCTTGTTCATCGGAAGGGTGACTACCGCGCCAATCTCACCCGCAATGGCCGCCTTGGTTGCCCGGACAACGTATTCACGGGCGGCGGCGCCTGATTCACGGTTGAGCTTACCCGGTGTAACATCGCTTTCCGCCATCATGCCGATATCGATAACGTTCAGACTGGCTCGAACGAGATCGGTGGAGGACGACGTAATGCGGACTTTTACGCCATAGCCGAGTAAATCGTTGTAATAGCGAAGCACCGCGGCGTCGCCAAAGACGACGAACCGCTGGCTGATCAGACCCTCGCCAAATGCCTTCAGGAGGATTTCCGGGCCGATGCCGCTCGAGTCGCCGATGGTGATTCCCAGCCGAACATTCATAGGTCGCTTCATGTGGCGGCACGTTGGAGCCGCGCCAATAGATCAACGTCTCCGAAGCCGCCGGCCTTGGTTACCAACTGCCACGGCCCGACACGCGACACCGGAACCCCGGCTGCTACTTCGCCGATGGGATGAATCACCCGGGCATTGAGATTTGTCAGCAACGCGAAGGTCGTATCGCCTCCGAGCACAATCAACGTTTCGAAGAACTCCTGTTCGAGTCTCTCACGCACCGCCTGGGCGAGTTCAACGGCGAAGGCCTGTGCGGTTTCCGATTTACTTTCGAAGTTCATAACTACCCACCCCGCACCCTGCCGAATCCGGCGCACCTGCTCCTTCGCGACGGGATGAAGGCTCCCATTCACGATAAGGCATCGGGGAGATAGACGGATCTGTTCCTGGGGCGACGAGTCAAGGCCGAAGTGGCGGGCGATCCCGCGGGCAACGCTGGCGGGTCCCGCCAGAATCGGGAGGGGGCGTATTTGAAGGGTTACGGCAATGGCCCGTGCGATGTCGTCGTCTGTGGAGGCGTCGACAATCGAAACCCGAACATCCGGGTGAAAGAGAGTGGCAAGGGTACTCTTTGTAACCGGGTTTAGAGGATCTGAGGCGAAGTCCGAGAGGTGTACCGGGACGCCGTGAACCAGCAATTCTCCTTTGACAACCGTCCGCCCCATGGCGGGATAAGCCGGAAGAAAAATGAGTTGACGCTCCGGATAGGCGTTAGCGAGAGCAGCCAGTTCAGCCCCGATGTTTCCCCGCAGCGTTGAATCGGTCTTTTTGTAGATCAACTCCGGCTGTCGATTCCGAATGCAATTCAGAATTCTGTCCGCGGATTCTTGAGCGTTCACATGCCGCGTTTCGGTGTCGATGACCGAACGATCGACGGGCTCCGTTTCGAGATCAAGAAGGACCGGTGCCTGGAGGAGCGCCCCAACCTCTAGCGCCCCGGTGACATCGTCAGCAAGGGCGAGGAGCTTCATCGGGAGAAACTATACTTTACAACCCTTTCTTCCTTGCCAGCCGAAACTGAGACTTGCATTCGGCGCCGCTCTATGGCAATCTTCCCATAAGGGCTTTATGGGAAACGAAAAGACGGGTGATCTGCTGCAAGGCACGCTCGACATGCTTGTCCTAAAGACGTTGACGAGTGGGGCGAAGCACGGCTACGCGATCGCCGAATCCATTCATCAGCGCTCCGATGACGTGCTTCGTGTGGAGGAAGGTGCGCTCTACCCGGCATTACACCGCTTGGAATTGCGCGGGTGGCTTTCAGCAGAGTGGGGCATGTCGGAGAACAACCGGCGCGCAAAGTATTACCGTCTGACCGCGGCAGGGCGGAAGCAGTTGGCGGCGGAGAGTGCGCACTGGGACCGTATGGCAGCGGCGGTGGGGCGTGTGATGCGGACCGCTTAAGGAGATAGCGGAAATGTCTGAATTCCTCATCAATGTTTGGCTTCGTGCGAAAGCTCTGGTCCGGCGGCGGCAGCTGGATCGCGACCTGGAAGAAGAAATGAGCTTCCATCTCGCGCTTCGCGAAGCAGGTTATCAGGCCGCGGGCACCCCCGTGGACGAGGCGCATACAGCGGCCAGACTGGAGTTCGGAAACGTAGCGGGATTCAAGGAGGGTTGTCGGGATATGTGGACTTTCGTGTCGCTAGAAAACCTGTGGCAGGATCTGCGCTTTGCCGTGCGCACACTCAGCAAAGAACCCGCCTTCACGGCCATGGCTATTCTTTCCCTGGGCCTCGGGATAGGGGCGAATACGGCCGTTTTCACACTCGTCAACGATCTGCTGCTGAAGACGATTCCGGTTCAGGACCCGGATCACCTGGTCTCGATGGGAACGGCAGAGAGCTCGGGGGTGATGGGAGGACTCACCGGCAAAGTGGACATCTTTCCGTACTCCTTTTACAAGCAGGCGGCGGGCAATCGGGAGGTGTTTCGAGAAGTGGCGGCTTACGGCAGCTTCTGGTTTCCCGTGAGCGTGCGGCCGGCCGGTCCGTCGTCGGGCCCTGCCGAGCAGGCAATCAGCAGTTTGGTTTCTGGAGACTACTTTCATCTGCTAGGTGTCCAGCCGCTGATCGGGCGAGAGATTGGTCCGGGCGATGCGGAGTCGCCGGGAAGCTATGCCGTGGCGGTCCTCAGTTACGACTATTGGCAGCGAAGGTTTTCAGGCGATCCTGCGGTGTTGGGAAAAACAATCGTTGTAAACGGCTCGCCGTTCATCGTGATTGGTGTCACGCCCGCAAAGTTTTACGGCGTGGCCCTGGGCGGACTGGCGTCCGATATGTGGTTGCCGTTGACGATGCAGGCGCAGGCAATGTTGCGGCCGAGCTTGCTGGAGAGAAACGGCCCGTACTGGCTCCACATGATCGGCCGATTGCAGCCCGGCGTTAGCCTGGCGCAAGCGCAGCAGCAATTTAGCATTGCCCTTCGACGATACATGGCCGACGAAGAAGGCGCCGGGATTAGGGCCGATCGAAAAGAGGAGATCCAGGCAGTCTCGGTTGAGCTGAAGCCGGGTGGCCGCGGTGTTTCCTATCTCCGGGGACAATACGCGGAGTCGCTGCGTATACTGATGGCCGTTGTAGCTTTAGTGCTGCTGATTGCGTGCGCAAACCTGGCTAACTTCTTTCTGGCGAAGATTGCTAGGCGTCAGCATGAGATCACGACCCGCCTGGCACTCGGCGCGGGAGTTTCAAGAATCATCCGGCAGATGTTAACGGAGACACTGACGATTGCGTTCCTTGGTGGCGCGCTCGGTCTGTTGCTGGCAGGTTGGGGCACCCGGGCGTTGATCAGCTTTGTGGTGGGGGGATCGGTTCGCACGCCATTTGATCCTAATCCCGATTTCCTGGTGCTGTGTTTTACGTTTGGGATATCGCTCGTGACCGGGTTGCTATTTGGACTTGCTCCGGCCTGGCAGGCGTCAAGGGTATCGGTCGCCTCCGGGATGAGAGTTGGATCCCGGTCTGTCTCTGGAGGCGTCCGGGCCGGCCGCTTCCCGCTTTCCAAGATCCTGGTTACCGTGCAGGTTGCGCTGTCACTGGTTCTGCTGGTAGGAGCAGGTCTGTTTGTCAGAACGCTAAACAATCTGGAAAACCAACCGTTCGGGTTTGACCGTTCGAATGTGGTGACACTACAGCTCGACACGAGGCTGGCCGGATATAAGCCCGAGCAGCTGTATGCCCTCCATGAAAGGCTGCTGGCCAAGGTAGAGGCGATTCCCGCCGTTAGTTCCGCTTCGTTATCTGATTTTCTTCCGTTGGCCGAAGGCAGTTGGGATCTGATGATTCTCGTGCGAGGCCACGTGCAGCAGCCTCACGAAGACCTATCGAGCTCCATCAACGGCGTGTCGCCACGCTACTTTGAGACGGCAGGAATACCGCTGGTCGCTGGCCGGGTCTTTGCACAGGGCGATACTCCAGGCTCAACCAAAGTGGCGATTGTGAATCAGGCCATGGCCAAACACTTTTTCCCGAGCGGGGATGCCCTCGGAAAATACATCTCTGTGACAGGTGACATTCCCTGGCAAGTGGTGGGCGTCGTGAAAGACGGAAAGTACAAGAACGCGCGCGAAGCACCGCGACCCGTGGTCTTCCTGCCACTGCAACAACTCTCGGGCGAGGATCTCCACGCTAATCGTCTGATGGTGCGTACCAGCCGCGATCCATTGCAGGCGACTGCCGATTTACGCCGGGCCTTGGCACAGGTTGACAGCAGCATTCCCATATCAAGCGTGACAACACTTGCTGAGGAGGTAGACCGATCCTTGGCGCGTGAACAGCTCGTCTCACGGCTTTCCAGTTTCTTCTCGCTGCTGGCTCTGCTGCTGGCCTGCATAGGCTTGTACGGGGTGATGAGTTACAACGTGGTTCGACGGTCGAATGAAATTGGCATTCGCATGGCATTAGGCGCGAAGGCCCGCGGCGTGCTTTGGATGGTGCTTCGCGAGACAGTGGCGCTGCTCTTGTTTGGAATCGCCATCGGCGTTCCCGTTACGCTGGCCGCAACGCGCTATGTCGAAAGCCAGCTCTTTGGGTTGACGCCATTTGATCCGGTCACGGTGTTGGCGGCCATTGCGGCGATTTCGGTTGTAACCATCACCGCCGGGTACTTGCCCGCTCGCCGTGCAACGAAAGTGGACCCGTTAGTCGCGTTGCGATATGAGTAGGTTGCTTACAGCCCACCCGCCTGAGTCGCGGCTTCTTTGACAACCCGATTCATGGCTTCGAGGCATGATGCCACGACAGCAGTTTCCTGTGCTGCGAGGTCCCAATTCTTGGCATCCACGGCTTCACGAATGCCGGGCAGCGTCTTGACGCCATAGCCGGTATAGAATCCGGGGGCGTAGATCTGGTGCTTGTACCAATTCCGGTTCGGAAGCCCCTCCGGCTTTGTGAGCACGCGTTCGGTCTGGATCAAGGCACGATTCAATGCAGTCAAACGCGTAGCGTCCAAAGAATCCTTAACCACGCCTGCCTTCAGCGATACCTCGTATGCGGCGCCGCTCGCCTGGAGTCCATCGAGCTGCTTGCGTACGGAGGCGAAATCCATTTTGTGTCCGCCTTTTTGTGCCTCCTTTTCAATCTCATCCAGGTAGCCTGAGACGGTCTTTACGAAGTGACCAAACTCAAACGGCAGGACTGACGCGTCGGCCAGCCGTAATATAGCCGTCGTTGTGAAGCGGGAAAGCGCCTGGCCATGCACAAACGTCGTGTCGGAAAAATGCGTGTACCAATAAATGGAGTCGTAGTCAGAATGATATATGCCGCTCTTGCCGGCTCCGCCGAACCCGGCATTCATGCTAGCGATGCCAAGGAAATCGATGAACGCCACATAGTCGGAGCCCGCGCCGAGAGCTTCAATCCGGAATGCATCCTTTTTCGGTTGCGCAGGAGCCGCTGGGTCATCATCGACTGGTTTGCGGTGAAGCGAGGCGTCCGCCAGGTTCTGCTTTGAGTTGGGCTGGTCCACTGACTGGGCGACTTCCGTGACGAACTGCTCCAGCGTGTGAGAACCACCGACACCCAGCCAGCCCGCACCATTGGAATCGGAGTTCAAGTAGGCGACCGCCTTCTGCTTCAACTCGTCCTGATGCTTCTCAGCCCATTCGGTTGAACCGAGCAAGCCGAATTCCTCACCGTCCCAAAGGGCCAGCTTGATGGTGCGCTTCGGCTTCCACCCTAGCTTTCGCAGCGAGGCCAACGAGCGCGCCGTTTCAAGCAAGGCGACTGCGCCGCTGATGGGATCGTCCGCGCCGCTAACCCAGGCATCGTAGTGGTTGCCTGCAATTACCCATTCATCCGGGAACTCATCGCCGGGGATGGTCGCAATAATGTCATAGAGAGGTTTAGTGGTCCAGTCGAAGTCGGTCTTCATATGGACCTTGGCGGGGCCTGGGCCAATGTGATAAGTCAGGGCCAACGCTCCACGCCACGAGGTTGGAGCAATGGGCCCGGTGAGCTGCTCCAGAATCGGCTTCGCATCGGAATAGGAGATGGGAAGCACGGGGATCTTCATCAGCGATTTAGCTTCGCTTCGCGTTAGACGCTTGGAGCCTTTTTCAGACGCCCAGCCGGGGGATAACGGGTCGCCGGGATAGAGCGGCATGTCGAGCACGCTGCCGCGTTGTACGCCATCCTCGGGGCGCATCGGGCCCTTCGGATATACGTCGCCGTCATAGTATCCGTCTTCGTGCGGGTCGGAATAGATCAGGCAGGCAATAGCTCCATGCTCGAAGGCCACTTTAGGCTTGATGCCACGCCAGCTTTTACCGTAGCGGGCTAACACGATTTTCCCTTTTACGTCGATGCCGTGCTTGGCAAGATATTCGTAGTCGTCAGGAATGCCGTAGTTGACGTAGACCACATCGCCGGTCACGTCTCCGGAAGCGGAATAAGCATTGTAGGTAGGCAGTCCACTTGGATCGCCGCTATTCGGGTCCTCGGAGACCGCCGGCTCCTTCAGCTTCAAAGTAAAAGGCTTGGGCGAGACAATCGAGACCTGACGAATGGTAGGCCAGGGCAGCAGCGCTTCAAACTCCTCGATGTGCGCATCCAGCCCCCACTCCTTTAACTGACCCAGGGTCCACTCGGCTACAACTTTGTCGCGAGCCGAGCCGGCATGGTGTGGCTGAGCCGCCATAAACTCCATGTATTTACGCAGGCGGGCCGGGTCGGGAACCACGCGGGCCGTGTCTTCAAGCTGGTGCTCGGCGGCTAGATCCTTGGTCTGAAAGCCGCGGAACGTGTCTTGCGCGGGCAGCGTAAAGGCGAAAACGGCAAGGCAAAGAAGAAGTGAAAACAGAGACTTCATGGATTGACACATTGTAGCGTCCCGAAGAAATAATTGCGTTTCTGCGCGAGCTCTGGCGAAGCCGAATTCAGCTGCTCGACAAAAGCGACTTGCAGGCTAGGCGCCGGCCTTCTTCAAGGCCAGGGGCAGCTGATCGCCGCGTACCGCGACAATATTGGCGTACTCTCTGCCAGGGTGTCGCTCGATGAATGCCTTTTTGTCGGTCAGGCGAGCCAACCGCCCTTTTTCGGTGAGCTCATACAACCGCAAGCCCGCCTGTTCCAGCTCGACCAGAAGGCTTTCAGGATTCGTGCCCGCACTGCGTAGGCCAAAGGGCCAAAACTCGGTCAAGAGGATGAGGGAGGGGGACCGCTGAATGATCTGTCGCATGCCTCGCAACACGTGGCCCTCAAACCCTTGGACATCAATCTTGACGAGATCCACCCGTTCGACACCGCATTCCTCCAACACCGCGTCGACCGTGGAGACCTCGACTTCATAGGAGCTATCGCACAAGTCGTTCGCGTAGAGCCGGTTATCCCCGCGGTTCTCTTTGTTGACATACAGCCTCAGAATGCCGGCTTCCCCTGCAGCCGCTTTGGGAATACAAATAGCATTGCGAGCCTTGTTCGCCTCTACGTTCTGCTGCAGATAGCTAAAGTTCTCTGGATCGGGCTCCAATGCGATGATTCTGCCCTTTTCGCCGATTCTGCCACTAGCGAGTGCCGTGTAGTAGCCGATGTTGGCGCCGATGTCGAGAAATGTCATGCCCGGCTGGCAGACGGCACAGAAGAAGGCTGTTTCAGCTCGTTCGTAGACGCCGAAAGTAATGGCACCCGATACCACGGCATCCTTTTGATTCAAGACGATCACGGCGCCGTTGCGTTTGAGACGGGCTGGGATGCACCACCGGATCACCGTGTTGGCCATGGCCTTGAGCGGCTTGGGCCGAAGCACGATCGTATAGACAAACTCAGCTGCGTTCATCGTGACTGGGGAAGATCCGTTACCCGTTCCATCGTAGCGCAGGGAGCGGCCGCGACTAGCCGGGCAGAAACGGAGTTTGGTGCTTAAGCTGGGATCGATCCGCGCTTGATCACGGTCGTCATCACATCCGTGAAAGTGTCAATCTCTTCGAGCGTGGTATATACGTTCGGCGTGATCCGCAAGCCCTGATACTCGCCGGGGGTAACGATGGCCACAGTCCAGATGCGCCACTTGTCCCAGAGATACTTCGAAAGCTGGGGCGCATCGAAACCATCCACGCTGATGAAGCCGATAGCGCAGGACTGCTCGGGATCTTCGCTATTCAGGATCTTTACGCCTGGCAATTGCCGCAATTGGGCGGACCAGCGCTTGCGCAAATAGCGGAAACGCTCGGCCTTGCGCTCACCGCCGATACTGTCGTGGAAGTTTAGTGCCTCGGTAATGGCGTTGCGCTGTGAGGCCGGGTGGGTTCCGATCTCTTCAAACTTACGGATGTTGTTGTTCATGGATTCCGGCGCGGCCATCATGGGCCAGATCTTGGCGATCTTCGTCTTCGGCACATACAGGAAGCCGGTGCCAATCGGCGCTAGCACCCACTTATGCAGCGAGGTGCCGTAGTAATCGCAGCCGAGGTCCGCGTACTTGAACGGGAACTGAGCGAATGCGTGAGCACCATCCACCATCACTTCGATGCCGCGGCTGTGCGCCATATCGCTGATCTTCTTTACAGGGAAGATCTGGCCGGTGCGATTGGTGATGTGGCAGATGGAAATGAGCTTGGTCTTGGGCGTGATCGCCTTTTCAAAGATCTCCACCAGGTAATCCATGCTTGGAGGCGGGACCGGGAAGGTCAACTGCTTCAGCACAATGCCATCGCGGCGTTCCCGTTGCTGCCAGGTGGTGATCATGCGGGGATAATCTTGATTGGTGGTGATCACCTCGTCGCCCGGCTTCAGTTCCAGCCCCAGCTGCACAATCTCATTCGCCTCGCTGGCGTTGCGAGTGATGGCGATCTCCTCGGTATCCACGCCAAACATCTTCGCCAGGCGGCGGCGCACGGTCTCAACGCCTGGATCGAGCACGCTCCACATGTAATAGGAGGGACTGAGATTCTCGATCTCCAGGTACCGGATTTCGGTGTCCATCACGATTTTCGGCGCGGGTGATACGCCACCGTTGTTGAGGTTCACCATATTGCGGTCGACCGTGAAGGCGTGGCGTATGTTGAACCAGAAGTCTTCATCGCGGGCGACAGTATCGGCGGGACGACTGCCGACAGCTGCGACGGCGCTTTGCGCGCGGGCTAGTGAGTCGGAGTGGAAGGCGGCAAGGAGACCGGCAGAATAACCAAAAAAGCGGCGACGATCCATGCCATAGAGTAGGCAACGACCGCCTCTAAAGTCAATGGTGAGCCGGATACGCTTCCGCCGGGGCGTCGGCTACATGACAGGTTTGGCGTCCAGAGCAAATTGCATGAGAATCTCCAGTGGAATTACCTGGAGCGCCAATTCGTGGGTACTCGCCAAGAGAACTGGCGGGGCCATTCCGTGCTGGTAGGCCTCCAGCCAGCGAGCCGCGCACAGGCACCACCGGTCGCCCGGCTGTAATCCCGGAAAGCCCCACTCGGGATGAGGTGTGCTGAGATCATTGCCAACCTCCTTCGAAAAGGCCAGGAACTCCTCATTCACCAGGGTGCAAACGGCATGCAAGCCCCGATCCTCCGGGCCGACGTCGCAACGGCCATTTCGGAAGAAACCGGTGACTGGATCGTCGCAGCAGCCTTCAAGCGGGCCACCGAGCACGTTCCTCGGAGTGTAGAGAATGGGAGGGCTAGACATTTACTCACTTCGATGATAGCGACGTTTGGCGAGCAGAAGCCCACGGCCCACGATCAAAGTTCCGCTACGATGCCGCGCCGCCAGCCTGGGGCACCGCGGAGTGAGGCGGTCGGAACCCCCGGGCTCGACGCCGTGAGACGCGCCAGACGAGGATCGAAGCCATGGTGTAGTTCCAGACGGAACCGATGGTAACCCCGGCCAGGACCGCCAGTAGTTCATGCATACCAGTGGTTCGAAGGGCGAACGAGATCTCAAAGCCGGCAAACAAACCTAGAGTGCAAGCCGCAAAAAATCCGACGAGGCCGATCCAGAACTGTCGGCCTTTCAAGCGAAAACGGCGGAACGTGAATTGGTTATTCAGCGCGTAGTTCACCATCACAGTGATCAGGCTGGCCAGGACATATGCGACCCTCGACTCCCAGTGAAGAATCCGGGCGAACAGTGAAAACAGGAGCAAGTTGACAACCAGCCCGACCGAGCCGATCAGGCAGAAGATGACAAAACGGGCCGGAAGGAAATCTCGCAGAAGTTTGTCTAGCAGAAGTTCAAAGTACTCGAGTGCGACCAGCAAATCGAGCTTGCTCGTGCCATGGATACGCGAACGAAAGGTGTAGCCTACCTCTCTGAACCGAACAGGCCGTCTCGCGGAGGCAAGAATATCAAGCAGGATCTTATAGCCAACCCCGCTCACGTTTCGGACAACTTCTTCAAGGAAGGCGCGGTCGAGGACGAAGAATCCGCTCATCGGATCCGAGACTCTCTCCCGGAAAATGAGTTGACTCAGCCTTCGTCCCGCATCGCTGATGAATTGACGGTGGGGAGCAAAATCCCCGACTCCGCCGCCTTCGGCATGCCTTGTGCCTATGACGATATCGAGATGGTCGCGCTTGAGCGTGGCGAGCATGTCCGGAAGTATTCGCTCATCGTGTTGCAGGTCACAATCCATGACAGCCAGAAAAGGGGCGTGGGAAGCCATCATGCCCTCGATGCAGGCAGAGGCAAGTCCACCACGATTTATGCGTTGGATGACTCGGAGTTCAGGGAAGTCGACGGCCACTGAGCGTGCGTGGTCGGCCGTGCCGTCTTCAGAATCGTCGTCGACAAGGATCACTTCGTAGGGAACACACGCGAGCGCTTTGCGCAATCCGTCCAGAACGGGCACGATGTTGTCGCGCTCATTATAGGAAGGCAGCACGATCCCCAATTCGGGACTGCCCGGCGGGCGGCGGGGCGGCTCAAGATCCTGTTCTGTATCGGCGTGCAAGTGATCCATAGAGCGGATTCCACGGTCTACGAAGGAATCTGCCTCCGGGTCGCAAGTAGCTGTTCAGCAGCGGGATTCGTCAGATCGACCATGATCCTATCATGGCTGGCTTTGGGGCAGAACATCGCTGCGCTCATAGACAATCCACGGCCCGAATTGGCGCGACTCGTGGTAGTTACGCGCCAAGTAATCGACGAACGGGAAGACGTAATTCGGATCTGAAGACGGTTTATTCGGAAGCCAAACAAGATTAGGAATCACGCAAGCTACATTGCCGGGAATCCCATAGAGTGACGAAAAGTGGGGGCCTTCGCGCGCTAGCACCAAGCGGGGCGGATGCTGCTGAACGCGGGCAAGGTCCTCTTGCTCGATGAGTTTGGGCGGTCGAAGAAAGAAGAATACCGATGAGTAAGTCGGCTCGCGCGTATCTGTGAAGAAGTTTATGGCGCCGGCAAAGGGCATGCTCAGTAGATACTCTCCCGGCTTTGTGTGGGCCAGAACATACTCGATGATCGGTTTCTCAGTTACAGCCTCCGCCAAACGGAATGTTCCGGCGCGGGTCTCGATAGACGTGTAGAGCTTCGGGTCGAGTAGAACCGGATAGCCGCCGACCAAGCGCAAGATGGAATAACAGACCAGCGCCCCGCCCAGCAGGGTCCGAATCCGTCGCAATTCAACCGCAGATGCTTCCGGTTGGCAACACAGCAGACCCGCATACCAGAGCCACGGGCCCAATAAGATCAGGATCGGGTAAGCAATGGCAGGCACTTCCAGCGCGTTGGCGACAATAATGGTTCCAAAGAGACTGCGGACACAAAGAAAAACGGCGCAAGAGAGAAGTAGAAGCCATTTGATTGTTTCGGGGTCGAGCGGTGTTTTTCGAGCACTTCTCAGGACCCTGAGAGTTTTCCACGCCAGCACGATGCTGAGAGCGATGCCCGCCCAAAGAACAGGCCGCAAAACCGAACGAGTGCTGAGCAACTCCGGCCCATTACGCAGGATGCGTCTCCCTAGAGAACCGGATCCGGCGATGAGATCGGCAAACGGGCCCCACTCGGCTGACAGGAAAACTGCCATGGAGATTGTCGCTAACAAAACCACGATCGACCGGCGGGGAAGACTGGCCGGCCACGGTTTGCGGAAACAGATGAGAGCGCTTATCAAGAATATGAAGGCGGCCTTGGCCAGTGAGCCGGCCGCTCCCACCAGGCCGAAACCGGTGGGCCACCAGGGACACGCGGTGTTCGCCAATCCGAATCCGCTCAGGCAGGCCAGGAACTTTGTCCAACCTGCAGCGAGCCCCCATGCGAAGTAAAGCAGAGCGGCCGGCGCGAAGCATGCCAAAGCGAGCTTCACGTAGTGGGTGATCCAAGCTGCCGCCGTTTTGTCCCGAAACCAGAGCCACCGGTCGAAGAGAAACATTGCCGCGACCAAAACCACGCTGGCTCCCAGAGTCTCTTGTTTCGATGCGCAGGCCAGCCCAGAGCCCAGAGCCCAGAGCCAGGTTCGGCAGATCCCGGTATCGAGATAAAAGAGAACTTCAGTCAGCAGCAGCATCAGGCCAATCCCGGCCAAGTGAACCGCCGGTGTGTAAGCAACTAAACCGAAGAGACTGAAATACGTAGTGACCGTAACGCCAATCGATATGAATGTTACACTCGCCCAAAAGGCAAGGGTTTCAGGAATCAACCTCGCAGCAAGCCGATAAAAAGCGAACACGTTGATTAGGGAAAGAACGTCGATCACTACCTGAAGGACTTCAATTCGCATTCCGAGCAAACGCAGGGAGTATGCGAACACCATGGCGGGCAGGGGCCCGTATGGCCAATAGAAATCGCGGTATGGCAGTTCGCCAGTCGCGTAGCGAAAGAACTCCTTGATCCACCACGACGGATCCATTTCCATGACGGTGACCAACGTACACCATTTGAGGGCGGCCATCGCCATCGAGAAAACAAGAAGGATAAGAAGCGACCGAACAGAAAGCACGTTCGAAAAGGCTTTCGTTGCTGAGGCGCCAAGATTGCGCTGAATTGTGGGGTCGCCCGGACCGTTCATTCCGGGGACCCGCTAGGTCCGCTCCGCTCGTGCTGTTGTTGCCGAACGGGCGGCATTTCATTAGCGGTTTGAGAGTCGGCAACCATTGCGCATTGGCGGGCTTTTGCCTTTTAGAATAACATCGGGCCGGATGATTGCACGCTGTATACATTGGCGTTATGACATTAAAACAGACGTTTCTGCGGTTCATTGATTTCGCTGGCTGTTCTCGACCAGGGAAGCCTAACTCGACAACGCTGTTACACTAGCGCCATGGAATGGAAGACCGGCCGAGGGGCCTTTAGGCTTGGATAAGGCCGTTGCCGGCACACCGGCCCGCCATTTCGGGGTCCCTCCGCACTTCGATGAACTCCCCCTTCCGTCGCTCGATGGTATTCGTTTCATTGCCGTCGTCGTTGTGATTATCGGTCACTCGGGTATTTATCAATATCCGATTCCTCCGGTTCAAGGCGTCACATACTTTTTTGTCCTGAGTGGGTTCCTGATCACGTGGTTGCTTTTGCGAGAGCAGCGTGCTTCCGGCAGAATCTCGCTGAGAAAGTTCTATGCGCGGCGTGCGCTGCGCCTGCTACCGGCGTTCTACTTCTTCTTCGTTGTGTATCTTCTGCTGGACTGGTTCACGCGCGGAATCAACTCCTGGGCCGGGTACGCTAGTGCCTTCTTCTACTATCTGAATTACTATTCGGCCTTCTACTCGCCTCCGCATTTGCCGATGCCGCACACGTGGTCCCTGGCGACGGAGGAGCAGTTCTATTTCGTCTGGCCCGCCGTCTTCAAAAGACTCGCCGATTCCACAAAGTTCCTGGTAAGGCTGCTGGGGGGAGTCGTTCTGTTTGGGTGTGTTTACCGGCCGATCCTGCACTTGTGTCACGTTTCTTCGAACTATATTTCTAATGCTTTCGACGCCAGGGCAAGTCAACTGGCAACCGGCTGCTTGCTCGCGGTGATCGTTGAACGTGGATTGACCCCTGGCTGGCTCGACCGGCTCTTCAGGAGTTGGTGGGCGACTTTGTCGGTTCTGCTTCTGCTCGTGGCGTCGATTCGCGCCGATTACCGCTGGCCCGGTACTTACTCAGAGTTTGCCGGGGACACTCTGGATCCGATTCTCTACGCCCTGTTGCTGGGCCAAGCAATCGTGCAGAGCAATGGAGTATTTCGGGTACTTAATTGGGCGCCCATCCGGTTCATCGGGGGCAGGCTGTCTTACTCGATGTACCTTTGGCACTGGCTGGTCGACGCGTTTGTCCTGAGGCACACCGGGCAGTATCCGAGTCTGCTGCGTTTAGCGACAGCATTGGTGGGATCAACGGCGTTGGCCCTGGTGTCATATGGTTTGATCGAACGGCCGTTCCTGAACCTCAAGACCCGTTTTCAAGCCACGCCGGAAGCCCGCTAGATGTCTTCCCTTCAGTGCGCGACGATTGTCTCCGGGGAAATGTGCTGCAAAATCACGTCGCAGCAACAAGACTACCGGCAAGACCCACCGAGTATGGTGTAGCCTGAAAAGTAATCTGACATGGGCCGTTTCCTCAATCCAAAAGCGTTGAAGAGAGTCCGTTCGGAACCCGTAACTCCTCCTTACCGCCCACCACTGAAGGCGGTGTCCGCCGTTGACTCGACTGGCGGCACGCAGTTGGGCGTCGCGGTGGTCGAAGCACCAACCGCGGTTCAAGCGGAGATCCCGGATCAGCCTAGAGGGTTATTGAATTCGATAGGACTGGTCAGTCTGGGCATCTACATGATCTCGCCCGAAGTGAACGACATTTTCTTTCACTACCTGGGCGTCAACCCTTACATTTCTGCCGTCTCCGCGATTCTCCTGGCCGTTTCGTTTTTGGCAAGCGGTTCGGCAGCGCGAGGGTTGAGATTGCCGATTGGCAAGTACTGGGCGCTGTTTACTATCGTTCTACTTGCCAGCGTTCCTTTCAGTACCTGGCCGTCAAACAGCTTGTCTCAGCTGGAGGGTTACATACCACGTGGCGTTCTAATGTTCTTTGCCATCGCTACCTTTGTGGTGGATGTGGC
>JBAUOG010000959.1:0-5712 GCA_049579625.1 Bryobacteraceae bacterium | reverse complement strand
GCACTCACATGAGCATTCCCGCGCCCATCATTGCCGCTTGTTTGTTTGTGTTTCTCCTGTTCGCGGTTCTCATGTTCACCATGACCAGCGAGGCCTCCCGTGTTTGCCGTTCGCTGGGGAGTTTGACAGCGGTGTTCCGAGAGGCAGCCCGGGAAAGTGCGAACGAACATCGGAGTGGTTTGATAACGCCGCGGCTCACCCAACTGCGATCAGTCTGCGTCAAGCTCCCGAACCCGATGCGGAGCTGGTGGTCCAGAATCGAGGACAGCCTCGTCCAATATGTGAACGCCAATAATGTGGAGGAGTGGTATCGGACCGCGCCCGCCCGCGAAGTCCTCACGGAGGAGAGCGTGTCCGAGCGCTACTATCATTCGTCCTTTTATCAGGCAGTCCCGGGTATCCTGACCGGGCTCGGACTCACTGCGACTTTCGTCGCTATTTTGGTTGCTCTCTCGGGGCTCCGAGTTACTGTGCTGAATGATACGGAAACAGTTACAGGTATTAAAGAGCTGATCGAGGGATTGTCGGGAAAGTTCCTATCCTCCATTGCCGGCTTAGTCCTCAGCATTGTCTTTCTGTTCGTTGAACGAAAGCGGTGCGAGCGACGGCTGACGGGAGCCTTCGAGGATCTGGTGGACGCAGTCGGTCATCTGATTCCAACTATCACGCCGGCTCGGGTACAGATTGAAACCCAGGTTTTGTTGGCCCGGCAGTGCGCCTCGCTCGCCGCCCTTGAGGCGCTGGCTTCCGGGCAGCGGCCGGCCGCTGCAGCGTTGAATGGATCTTTGCCGCGGATGGCCGGTGTCCTTGCTGCTGACGTCGAACAGTTCGCGAACAAGTTGGGAGAACTGGAGTCCGCACTGAACCGCGGCATCCGCCAGCTACTGCAATGAAGCGCCGCACTTCAACCGATCATCTTTCGAGCTCGCTAACCGACCTGATGACCTCACTGGCGGTAATCTTCATCCTTCTGCTGGTGGCCAAGCTCAACAATCAAGCGACTCGCACAGATCGTTCTATGACATATGTAGTCAGTCAATTGGACGATCGGAAGCTGTTTAGTGGAGGCGAGAAGATGCGGCGCGACGGAGATGTGCTAGTGGTCGCCATTCCGCAGGAGTTAATGAGCTTTAAGCAGGCCACCGCCGAACACGGGGGCGCCGACTTGTCGGCGCAGGGCAAAGAGTATTTGCGCGCCACCATCCCGAAACTGGCGGCGGTTCTGTGCCGCGACGATGTGCGCCGCCGAATCGACACCATCTTAGTGGAAGGACATTCCGACAAGAAGGGCTTTGGCCTGGGGAGCGAGCAAGCGGACAAACAGGAGAACCTGAAACTCAGCCAGCAGCGGTCGATGGCTGTCGTTGCGGAGTCGTCAAACATCCTGGGAACGAATCGATCCTGTTTTCTCGACTTACTTTCCGCCACCGGTCGGGGCGACGCGCGGCCCTTGAATGTCAAAGACATCTATAGTCCGGAAAACCGCCGGGTCGAGCTTCGGATTCGAGTGAAGCCCGACGTGGCAGGCGCCGTCTCGGGCAGCCTTAGTCCCATCGTTCGCGCACAAAACAGGGGAGTCGGGCAATGAGCGAAGCGCACGTGCCGCCCGAGTTTATGCCAACGCCTACGCCAAGCCGCGGATCGCAGACCATGAACGGTAGTGCGATCGGTCAGGCGGTGCTGGCCATCTCGATGGCAGCCGGAGCGTATCTGGTGCTTATCTACTTCCAGCAGTATTTCGGGCAAGGGCTTCGATATCGCCAGATGTTCTTCGTCCACTGGACGGAGTTCCTGTGTCTTGCGCTCGCTTGCTGGTCGCTATTCGCTCTCTTAGCGAGGTGGCGGAAGTGCTTTCGCCGGGCTGCGTCCATCAGCCACAGCGCATTCCCGCAGAGCCTGCCGCAGGACGATGAGGGCCTCGAACAGTTGGTGGTTGCGCTTCGCGTCAAGGGGCGGCAATACGGGGACGAACGTGGGGCGATACGCGCTGAGAGGCTGATTGGGGAATTCCGTGCGTCGGGCGACGTTGCCTCGGTGGCGGCGCTGTTGCGCGCGGAGTCTGAGGCGGCGCAAGTGGAGATAGATTCCAGCTATGCGCCGGTCAGGGTTTTTGCCTGGACAATCCCCTTACTGGGCCTGATCGGGACAATCCTCGGCATTGGCCAAGCCTTGAGCGAGTTCGCCATCTTCCTTGCATCCGGCTCTCAAAAGCAGGAGCAAATCCGGGCCGCTCTCTACCAGGCCACCTACAACCTCGGCTCTGCTTTCGAGGCCATACTGGTCGCGGTTTTGCTGACCGTGATTGTGTCCGCGACTTATCTGCTGCTCCAACACAAAGAGAAAGCGCTCTTGAGGAACTTGGATGACTTGTGCCGTACGGGTCTGTTGCCGCTGATGCGCAAGAATTCAAGCGGTTCAGATCTCTCCAGGCCGGGCGCGTTGGAAGCCCAGGATATTGTGATCGAGCAACTGAGCTTGTTGCGTTCAGACCTGGCGAGCGCGAATAGCCAGCTTGCCGAATGGACGATGCAGAGTCTTAGCCAGGGCAATGCGACGAAGGAAGAAATCAGCCGACATCTGAGTGCCACCGAGGCTTTGCATGAGGCACTGAGCGAGTCTTTGAATGCGCTGATCGAATCCACTAAAACCGCGCAGCAGGCAGCTTCAGACGCAGCGAAGCCAGCTCCGCGCGGCAGGAAACGCACGGGAGAGAAACACGAGGAGGGCGGGGAAGCACCATTGTCTCCACTTCATGACGAGGCCGATACCAAAGCCATTCGCACAACTCTTCTCGAACTACGCGATTCAATTGGAGAAGTACGTCCAGTCCTCCGCCAGTTGGCCGCACACCTGCGGGAACAGGCTGGGGAAGGCGAGCCGCACCAGTCAGTCGCGGCCGGCGGGGCCGCATAGCCGCCTCCAAAGTTACCGCGCGACTTTTACTTCTACGTGCTGCCGCTCGCCTTGTGCTCCCATGAGCCGCGCAAGCAGCATCGCCATTTCCATAGCCTGCTCGTAATTCAACCGCGGGTCTAACTGTGAACGGTAGGCTCGCTTGAGGTCGGTATCCTTCAGGTTGCGAGCGCCCCCCAGGCACTCGGTAACGTTTTCACCGGTCAATTCAATATGAATTCCGCCCAGACTGCTTCCACATCGGCGATGGATCGCGAAGGATTGTTCCAGTTCAAACAGGATGTCATCAAAGTGGCGTGTTTTGGTGCCGTCGGCGGTCAATTGCGTGTTGCCATGCATTGGATCACAGCACCACAGAACCGCCAGTCCGGTTGATCGGACCGCTTCAATGGCGTTTGGCAGATTCTCCGCAATCCCTTTCCGGCCAAACCGGTGGATCAAGGTGAGCCGGCCGGGTTCATTCACCGGGTTCAGAATCTCCACCAATTCCACCAGCGTCTGCGCCTTGATGCCCGGCCCGATCTTCACCCCGATCGGATTGGCGATGCCTCGGAAGTATTCGACATGCGCTCCTTGCGGATCGGCAGTGCGCATGCCGATCCACGGGAAATGCGTTGACAGGTTATACCAGGGCTCTCGTCGCGGCACCCTCCGAGTCTGAGCCTCTTCATAGACCAGGTGCAGGCCTTCGTGGCTGGTGAAGAAGTCCACCCATTTCATTTCGGCAGCGCTCACGCCCAGCAGGCTCTCCATGAACCGCAGGGAGTCCGTTAAACGTTGGGCGATATTGTGGTACTCGCCGGCCAGCGGAGAGTGCCGGGCGAACTCCAGATCCCAGTTCTCCGGATGGTGATGGTCGGCGAAGCCGCCTTTGACAAGGGCGCGGATGAAGTTCAGCGTCAGGGCCGAATGCTCATAAGCGCGCACCAGTAAATGCGGATCCGGCTCGCGTTCCTCGGCTGTGAAGCCGGGACGATTCACCAGGTCGCCACGATAACTGGGAAGCGTTACTCCATCGTGCGTTTCAAACTCCTCGGAGCGCGGCTTGGCGTACTGACCGGCAAACCGCCCCACGCGAATCACGGGTTTCTGGCTGCCTTGCACTAACACCAGGCTCATTTGCAGCAGAATCTTGAGCTTGCTGGTGATGGCATCCGCTGTGCAGTCGCTGAGGTTTTCCGAGCAGTCACCGCCCTGCAACAGAAACCGCTGGCCTTCAGCAGCCTTCGCGAGCTGGCTTTTGAGTTCTTCAATCTCCCAGGAGGTGACCAGCGGCGGAAAAGTTGCAAGGCGGTTGACCGCTTTGGCGAGATCCTCGGCCGATGCGTACTTTGCTTGTTGCGCGGCGGGCTTGTTGCGCCACGATCCCGGTGCCCACTTGTTCATTAAACTAGCAACGTATCACAGCACTTCAGAAGCGCCGATGGAAGCCGGGGAGGCCGAGGCAGTGGGTTCAGGCTTTGGAGCAGTGACTTCAGCCTGGCTAGCCGCGCTTCAGCAACTTCGATTGCTCGAGATTCGGCAGAAAGGCCGCCAGCAGGCCGATCAGCGGCAAGAACGCACATACTTCATACACAAACGTGATGCTGGTCCAGTCAGCCAGCCGGCCCAGCAGCGCGGCGCCCACGCCCCCCATTCCGAAAGCCAAGCCAAAGAAGAGGCCGGAAATCATGCCGACCTTTCCCGGAACGAGATCCTGCGCGTAGACCAGGATCGCGCTAAAGGCAGAAGCCAGAATCAAACCGATGATCACGCTCAACACGCTTGTCCAGAACAAGTTGGCGTAAGGCAGTATCAGGGTGAATGGAAGCACGCCGAGAATGGAGCACCAGATCACGTACTTGCGGCCGATCCGGTCGCCGATGGGCCCACCCAGTATGGTTCCCGCCGCGACCGCGCCCAGGAATATGAACAGCCGGACTTCTGCGCCCTGCACCGACACATGGAACTTACTAATTAGAAAAAACGTGAAGTAACTGCTCAGGCTGGCAATATAGAAGTACTTCGAGAACATCAGCGCAATAAGTATTCCAAAGCATATGGCGACCCGGCGCGTCGGCAGCCGCATATGACCGTCCGGCCGTCTCAGTACGGATTGCCGGAGGACCGCATGCTCCTTGTACCAGTGGCCAATTCTGACCAGCAGAATGATGGCTAGCAGAGCCACCAGTGAGAACCATGCGATGCTCGATTGTCCTCGCGGGAGAACGATGAAGGCCGCCAGCAGCGGACCCAGAGACGACCCGGCATTTCCTCCTACCTGGAACAGTGATTGAGCCAATCCGTGTTGGCCGCCTGAAGCCAGCCGTGCGACTCTGGACGACTCCGGATGGAATACGGACGAGCCCACACCCACCAGCCCCGCGGCAACCAGCAAGACTGCGTAGCTGGGAGCAACCGAGAGCAATAACAAACCCGTCAGTGTGAAACCCATTCCAATCGGCAGCGAGTACGGTTTGGGAGAACGATCGGTGTAGAGTCCGATAAACGGCTGGAGCAGTGACGCGGTCACTTGAAAAACCAGTGTGATGAGCCCGATCTGCGCGAAGTCAAGATGGAACGAAATCTTGAGAATCGGATAGATGGCCGATATTAGCGACTGCACCGTGTCGTTCAGAAGATGGCAAATGCTAATCGCCGCCAGAATGGAAAACGCCGCTTCTTCCGAAACGTGCTTCGGTGCCGCTGTTTGAGTTGCGCTCACGCAGGTACTATTCTTCCAGATCAAAAGGGACAGTGCCGCCATCGCGCATATGCGGTTGTCGAAGTTTGTGTTCGGCCTGGCGCGCAACCCTAGAC
>JBAUOG010000958.1:0-5994 GCA_049579625.1 Bryobacteraceae bacterium | reverse complement strand
ATGATCCCTTGGGCAGGCCAGTCCCAAAGCTCGTCGAGCCGTCGCCCACGTAATGCTTTGCGCAACCGAGCACAGCTAGCGGGTTGTTCAAGCCGCCATTTTGGAGCCCGTGCACCGCTGCCTCGCCCAATTCCTTAACCACGTCCGGGCTTTCACTGTAGCCTTCATATGTTCGGCCCCAGCGAACGTCCTGTGGAACGGTCACGCAGGGAGCGAACGCCCAGTTGGCGCCGATGGCACGTACTTCCTCGGCTGTGATGACCGAAAGCTTTTCCACCAGCTTCGCGTCTCGTGTGCAGCCGAGGCCGACGTTCTGGGGCGGCAGCGTTGCGCCGATGACGTTGTTATTTCCGTGCACCGCATCAATGCCGTAGAGCAAGGGAATTCGAGGCTTGGCCTTCAGCGCGCGGGCCTGGTACGTGTCGCAGAGTTCGGTCCACGACATCAGGTCGTTGCCCGATTTCGGGTCGGAATCGCCACCGCTGAGCAACGAGCCGAAGTGATACTTCTCGATATCGTCGATGCTCTTGAGGTACATCTGATCGGGCTGCGACATCTGCCCGACCTTTTCCTCCAGCGACATTTGCGCCAGCAGCGGCTTCACTTGCTTGTCAAAGTCCGTGAGCTTTCGTTGGGCCTCCGGCGCAGCGGCCGTGGCCTCCTGGATGGAAGCGCCAGCCAGGGTCAGAGCCGCTAGCGACTGGGCTAGAAAATCACGTCGGGTTTTGGATGAGTCGGACATAGACATAGAAGCTACAGTGTATGACGTTGCGTCTCCGGATCGCCTAGAGCGAAACTATTATTCCTTGCTTCGGCTCCGGTCAAGCGCGCAATGTTCAGTTGCCGATGTTAGCCTGAAGGTTTCTTACGGAGCGGGCATGACACCGGCGCAGGAAGCAGCAGCGAAATTCGGCACTTTGGTTGAGATCATGGCCCGCCTGCGAGCCCCGGACGGCTGTCCCTGGGACCAGAAACAGACCTTCGACACCATTAAGCCCTATTTGCTCGAAGAGACCTATGAAGTGATGGACGCCATCGACCAGCGGAATTGGCCGGAACTAAGTGAGGAACTGGGCGACCTGCTGCTTCAGCCGGTCTTTTTTGCCCAAATGGCCGCCGAAGAGGGCAAGTTCACCATCAGTGACGCGCTCGCTGCCATCAACAACAAACTGATTCGCCGGCACCCGCACGTCTTCGCGGACGGTAACGCCAAGACTGCTGATGACGTGAAGCGCCGCTGGGACGAAATCAAAAGCGAAGAAAAGGCCGAAAAGGGCCATCATCCGCAGGGCTCCATCCTCGACGGTGTTCCGCGCGCTCTGCCGGCTCTCGTCGAGGCCGAAAAGATCTCCTCGAAGGTCGCCGCGGTTGGCTTTGATTGGCCCGATGTATCGGGAGCCATCGACAAGGTGCGCGAGGAGACAGCTGAGCTCACCGCCGCGCACGCCGGCCGCGGGCAGGAAGAGATCGAACATGAGCTGGGCGACCTGCTATTCTCGCTCGTCAACGTGGCCCGGCTGCTGCACGTCGATCCGGAACAAGCCTTGCGGAAAACGAACGCGCGGTTTCGGGGCCGCTTCTCCCACATTGAGCGGCAGGTGGCGGCCGGTGGCGGCGCATTAGAACAAACGCCGCTTGAGCGGCTCGAGGAGTTCTGGCAGGAAGCCAAGCGCTTGGAAACGGCAAGCTAACACCGATGGTCGAGATTCGCAGACTCACGAAGCATGAGGAACTCGCCGGATGCGTACGCCTGCAGAAAGAGATTTGGGGCTTTGAGGATATTGAGCTGCTGCCGCTTCGCCTGTTTGTGGTTGCCGAGAAGATTGGTGGCCAGGTGCTGGGCGCGTTCGATGGCGAGAAGATGGTCGCCTTCTGTCTGGGCATTCCCGGATTGAAGCCGGGCGGACAGTACTACCTGCACAGCCACATGCTCGGTGTGTTGCCCGAATACCGCAATAGTGGTCTAGGGCGCCAACTGAAACTGCGCCAGCGCTCCGATGCCTTAGAGGGGGGCATCTCGCTCATCGAGTGGACCTTTGATCCACTCGAGATCAAGAATGCCTATTTCAACATCGAACGGCTCGGGGCAATCATACGCCGCTTTGTTCATAACCAATACGGGACTACATCCAGCCATCTACATGGCGGCCTGCCCACCGATCGACTCACTGCCGAATGGTGGATCGGCACGCCTCGAGCTGAAGCCATTTCCGCCGGTCAGCCATTTCAACGCAACATCGTGGCGGCGCGGATTTCCGTGCCTTCCGGCATCGCTGAGATTCGCCATAACCAGCCCGGCCGCGCCAAAGAAATTCAAGCCGGCCTCGCGGACCAGTTCGATAGGCACTTCCAGGCAGGCCTCGCAGTCATCGGATTCGAGAAATCAGACACCTCAGGGACATACTTACTCGGCCAATGGGAATCACAGTAGAACGCGTCGTTTTGCGGCACATCCGCATGCCTCTGGTCCACTTTTTCGAGACCAGTTTCGGTCGTACGTATGAGCGGGATATCGTTCTGGTCGAGGCCATCTCCGGCGGCGTCTCGGGCTGGGGTGAAGTGACGGCCGGCGAAAACCCTTTCTACAACGAGGAATGGACGGGCTCTATATGGCCGCTCATGATCGACTTCGTTGCCCCGCGCGTCCTCAACTTTGAATTCGCATCACCCGAGGAAGTCTATCCACGGACTGCACACATCCGTGGACACAACATGACGCGGGCGGGCGTCGAGACGGCGATCTGGGATCTCTGGGCCCGCCTTCACAATCAACCTTTGTGGAAAGCCATAGGCGGCGGTGCGCGACGGGAGATTCCTTGTGGTGTCTCCATCGGCATTCAGGAGGGCGTGCCGCAACTGCTTCAGAAGATCGAAACCGAATTGAAGGCTGGCTACCAGCGGATCAAGATGAAAATCAAACCGGGCTGGGACGTAGACGTCATCCGCGAAGTGCGCAGCGCCTTTCCTTCCATCCGCCTGATGGCGGACGCCAATTCCGCCTACACGTTGAAGGACATCGCTCATCTGAAGAAGCTCGACGAGTTTCATTTGATGATGATTGAACAGCCGCTCTCGCACGATGACATCATCGACCACGCCGCATTGCAGAAGGAACTCTTCACGCCCATCTGCCTGGACGAATGTATTCGGAGCGCTCACCATGCCGAGCAGGCCATTCAGATGGGCGCGTGTCGCATCATCAATATCAAACTGGGTCGCATTGGAGGTTTTGCCGAGGCCAAGCGCTTGCATGACGTTTGCCAGAAGAACGGCATCCCGGTCTGGTGCGGCGGGATGCTCGAATCGGGCATTGGCCGCGCACACAACATCGCGGTGTCGACGCTTCCCAACTTCGTTTTGCCCGGCGATGTGTCGGCGAGTGGCCGCTATTGGAAACAGGACGTCATTATTCCGCCCGTTGTAGTGAGCGCGCAGGGAACGATTGCGCTCACTGACGCGGTCGGTTTTGGCTACGACATCGACCCTGCATTTTTGGACAGGGTCACCGTGCGTAGCGAAACGTTGCGGTAGCGGTCGCCGCCATGCTTATCCGGGGCGGCAAATGATGGTCGACAAACGCCAGCAGGACCAAACAGAAACGCTTAGCCGCCCTCGCCATAGCGTCAAGCCGAGTCCCTGGGTCGCCCTTTGGCGGCTGGCAATCCGGTTCGACAAAGCAAAGGTGACACCCTGGATCGGAGCCCGAAACGCCATGGGCGTTGCTCTGCCGCTGGTGGCAGGCATCCTCGCCGGACACACGGGGGCAGGATTAGTGATGGCGACGGGCGCACTGAACGTCTCGTATTCCGACGGCAATGACGTCTATGATTTTCGCGCTCGCCGCATGCTCATCTCAAGCGTCCTTTGCGCCCTGGCCGTGTTCGCCGGTGCGTTAACGGCCGAACATGGCGTCCTGATCGTTTTGCTCGTAACGGCCTTCGCCTTTTTGGCTGGGCTCCTGGTCGCCCTCGGCAACACCGCAGGGGATCTTGGCGTCATCGCCTTAGTCACCCTCGTCGTTTACGGCGCGCAAGTGATGTCTCCCTACGATGCCGCTTTGTCGGGCTTGCTCGCCTTGGCCGGCGGGCTTATGCAGACCGCCATTTCACTCTCGACATGGCCGGTACTTCGTTATGAGCCCCTGCGACGCGCCATCGCCAATCTCTACGTTTACCTGGGCAAGGCCGCGGCTAGCCCCGTCCAGGCGAGCCAGGCGCCGCCGGCCAGCGCGCAAAGTACATTCGCGCAGGAATCTGTGTCGCGCCTGGGCATCGACCACACACCCTTCGCCGAGCGGTATCGATCGCTGCTGAATCAGGCGGAGCGAATACGGATTTCATTGCTCACGCTAGGGCGGCTCCGCCGGCGGATCGAACGCGAGAACGCCGCTTTTCCTGACGCGTCTCGCATCCGGTTGGAACTCATCGACAGCTTCCTCGGGATCCTGGCCGGCCTACTGACTTCCATCGGCGAGTGCATGCTGGGTAATAAACCCGTTCAGGTTGACCAAGCTAGTCTCGAGCGCCTGGTTCAAATTGCTGAACAATGGCGGCAGCAAGAGACCCCTGGAAGGTCGGCGTTCCTGACCGCCCTCGTCGAAGATACGCGGTACCAGATGGATGCACTGCTCGGGCAACTCCGGTCCGCTGCCGAACTCGCCACCATCACGACGCCCGCCGGCAGTGCCGAGCTGGCAAAGCGCGAATCCCGGCAACCTTGGCCGCTCCGTCTTCGTGGAAGGCTCGCGATTCTGCGCGCTAATCTGAGCCTGGATTCGGCGGCGTTCCGCCATGCCGTCCGGCTGGCGGTGTGCGTCGGCCTTGGTGAAGCACTCGGCCGGTCGTTTGAGCTACGCCGGTCTTATTGGCTGCCCATGACTATTGCCATTGTCCTGAAGCCCGATTTCAGCGCTACGTTCAGCCGTGGCGTGCTCCGGTTGGCCGGCACCTTCTTAGGCTTGGTGGTTGCCACCGGGCTGTATCATCTTTTGCCGCTGTCGCCTGCGAACGACGTCGCCCTGATCACCCTCCTGGTCTTCATCGCACGCTCGATCGGTCCGGCGAACTACGGTGTCTTTGTCACCGCGATCAGTGCGCTGGTGGTGTACTTGTTCGCGCTGCTAGGGGTCGCGCCAAAGGATGTGATCGACGCTCGCGCCGTCAATACGGTTATAGGGGGCGCCCTGGCGTTGTTGGCCTACGGTCTCTGGCCCACCTGGGAGCGGACCCAGGTTGCCGAAACCCTGGCCAGGATGTTGTACGCGTACCGCGGATACTTTGAGGCCGTTGTTGCTTGGTTGGTCGATCCCGAAGCGGAGCCCTCCGCTGATCTCGATCAAAAACGTGTTGCGGCTCGTCTTGCCAGGTCGAACATGGAGGCTTCATTCGAGCGTCTCAGCGCCGAACCCGGTGTCGCTCGCCAGCAGATCGATCTGATTGGAAATATGCTCGCGAGTTCGCATCGGTTGGTCCACGCCATGATGGCGTTGGAGGCTGCTGCGGCACAGACAACGCCCGTCGCGGCCCGACCCCAGTTTCTGATGTTTTCGGACGACGTGGAGAAAACGCTTTCCTTGTTGGCAACCAGACTGCGCGGTGGAAAGGCTCCCTCGCGGAGCTTCCCCGACCTGCGGCAGTCGTATCAAAATCTTGTTTCCGCGGGAGACTCTCACATCGACCGTTATGCCCTGGTCAATGTGGAGAGCGATCGTGTTACAAACAGCCTGAACACTCTGGCTGAACTGGTTCGCGAGTGGACCGTTACAAGGAAGGGAACTGGGTCCAGCGCGGCGGAGCCCGCGGCTCAGGCGTCTGCGTGAGCGTCGCGCCACGCTACGAATTCTTCCTATAGATAGCTAATGCTTATGCTGAACCAAAAATGTCTCGTACAGGAATCCCGCCAGGAAACACGCTGCACAAAATCACATCTGGGATTGAATAGTGCTTCGTGAGGTTTCCTTCGGTGACAGACACCCGTTTGCGCTTGGCGTCTACG
>JBAUOG010000957.1:0-2937 GCA_049579625.1 Bryobacteraceae bacterium | reverse complement strand
CACGTGGCCTCGTTGATTATCAGCCTGATGGTGGTCGCTGCGGCGTTTGCCGTGGCGCGATTCGTCCCGCGGGCGCCCGCTCCTCTCCTGGGTGTGCTCTTCGCCGTCACGGTGGCGGGCATCTTTGGTCTGCATGAAAAAGAAGTCGGCCGTCTACCCTTTGAGATCCCTGACTTCGCAGGCTTCTACTGGCGGCCTGGTGACGTCTACGGCGTTTTGCCCGCGGCACTCGGTCTGGCTTTCGTGTCGTCGGTGAACATTCTCATTACCTCCCGCGTGGTAGAGCATTTCCGTGGCCGGCATCACCACTTGAGGCGCAGCGATGCCGACGGAGAGCTGGGTGCTTACGGCATCGCAAATGTCGTCGCGGGAATGTTCGCCGCGCCGATGAGCGTCGGAATTCCTGCCCGCAGTCTGGCTAGTGTCCGCTGCGGTGGTTCCACCCGCCTGTCCAACATTTTTCACGGGCTGTTTATTGTGGCATTCCTCGGCCTCGGCGGCGAATACATTTCGCGCGTTCCGATGGCGGCCCTGGCCGGCGTGACTGCCTACATCGGTGTTTGTCTGCTCGAATGGAGCACGTGGCGGCGCCTGCCGCGTATGCGGCGCGTGGATGCGGCTGCGTTCCTATCCACGGCCGTCGCGGTGCTCGTGGTGAATGCCGTGCTTGCCGTCGCTCTGGGTTGTTCGTTCTATCTGGTTCGATACGTCTATCGCCGTTTCGTGCGCCCCGCGCCAGCCGAAGTCACTAACGAGTTGAGAGAGGACTCGTTGAAAGAAATGACCGAAGCCCGAGCTCAGTCCCCGGCCAGCTAGACGGCTGCAAAGACGTGGCACAGGCCTTTAGCCTGCGGAGTTAAACGGGCAACTCACTTCGATTCGTCCGGAGCGCTGAACATCTCAAGCGACAAGGTCGGCAGGTAAGGGCCAATCAGACTCCGGTTCCAAATGTCTCCGGTCTGCACCCTCTCTTGCCGAGTCGTGAACGTATAAAGATATCGTTGCGCACGGATGTACCGCGGCGGCGTTTGAAACGGGACCTTGCTGAAGAAGCGCACCACTTGGGGCTCACCTTGCAATAGACGAAGTGCCAACACTCCCACCCACGGATCCTGCTGTTCACCGGAAAGAGCGGCGAACCAAAGCTGCCAATCGAGCCGTGGTTGCAGCGGAGCGATCACCGGCAGCCCGCGATGCAGGTCGCCGGGCTTGTAGGGCAGTTCGTACTCCCGCCACGTCTGCTGGTCGTTGGAACCCTCAAACACGATCTCGGGGCGTGTTGTCGTCATGACGGCAAACAGGCCGTAGGAGTTCACAACCTCAAACGGGGCTGTCCAGGCCAAGGGTGCTGAGAGCCTCCACGCTAAGTCGCGATTAGACAACGACAGCACCTGTGTAGCGCCCAGGAAAACCACTACTGCGAGCACCGCTATCGCCCCCACGCGCAGCCCCTTGAAGCGGGTCCAGAAAGTCAAAGGCAAACTGGGCCGCAACCACTTCAATCGCTTCGCTATGCCTTCGAACGACTGGTCGTCGAACGCCCAGATCAACAGCGCCAGGGTCAGAAGATTGAAGTACGCATAATTACCCGTCAGCGCGATGCACACCTGTAGGGCAATCAGAAACTTGGCGCCCACCTGGCGAATGCGCCTTGGCATGAACAGCAGGAACGGCGCAACCAGTTCGATCAGCAGTGTCCAGCCTGTGAGCGAATCGAGCAGCCACGGCTGGAAATGATGGACGTACCAGGCCACGGGATTGGGCAGCGGCTGGGTCATGAAGTGGAACCGCAACGCGTGCAAGTTCTCCCAGTTGGGATCGCCGCTAAGCAGCTTGACCATTCCCGATTCAAACATCAGCCGAAAAATCAGGAAGCGGTACACCCACACCAGCCACGGGAGGCCTGAGAAGATCGCCAGGAATCCCGCCTCAAGTAGCAATGCATCCCACTGAAACAAGGTGAAGGGCTGGCCCACCGACGCAATCGAGAGATACAGCACAAAGCACAGCAGGGCGCTGAGACGAGGCAGCACGTTAACGGCAAGCATCAGAGCAAAGAAAATCCCCAGCCCGCAACACCAGCTCATCGCCTGGTCGCTCATGCTCAGCCACAGTAGGGTCGGAACGTCCCAATAAGCGCTACTGCCTAGTGCCTGGTGCATTGCCTGCATGGTGGTGGCGGCGTGCAGAATGCCGTGCTCGCCTACCAGGCCCAGGATCTGCGTGCTCAGCGATCCGAACGCAAACGCATAGGTAATGCCCAGTGCGCGGAGAAAGAGGAACTCCGTGACCTGGAATCGATGCGGCCGGACAGTCTTACCGAAAGTCAGCGCCGTCAGGTGATAACCGAAGTCGCGGTGGCGAGCAATCCATCCATAGATCGCGTCGGTTATCGCGCGGAATAGCCCAACGCTCTCGTAGAGCCACAGCAGCAACCTATATCGCACAGCGACTGGCGCGAGTGAGCGAAACACGGCGTGCGCGCCGCGAAAGGTCGTGCCGTCAGGCAACAGAAGGTAAACCGCGCTCTTCAGCGCCTCGCGATCCAGCTGCGGAAAATCCTCCGCTGCAAGCTCCTGCGACGGGACGTAGTCGATCGAATCGCCCAGTAGTGCTTGCCAGTAGTTCAACCAGATGCGGCAGAAGCCGCAGTTCCCGTCGTAGATCAAAACCGGCTTGGTGCGCATGTCAGGGCAGGGAAGGTGCGTTTGCCGTTCTCAAGCAATCCGAACATAGCAGAATGGAGACGGGGGATCAAAAACGCCGGCCGGAGGCTCAGTGGCTGACAGGCACCCGTCGGGTTTGACTTGGACGCTCCCATCGCGGTATGTTTGCCTTGTAACACCAACCCCGCTATCGGCGCGGTAGCCAAGCGGTAAGGCAGAGGTCTGCAAAACCTTTATTCGGCGGTTCGATCCCGCCCCGCGCCTCCAACAA
>JBAUOG010000956.1:0-2442 GCA_049579625.1 Bryobacteraceae bacterium | reverse complement strand
AATGATCGCGGAGAAATTGCGGTTACTGGAATACTCCCGAACGGCGACCAACATGCGATTCTACTAATCCCGGATGGCGACTGCGACGACTTAGAAGCCAGAATCGCCGCAATCCAAAACAAGGTGGCACCTGGCCGGCATTCCTCAACGCTGCACCATCGTTACCACATTCCGGGGCCGACGGCCGCACCCTTGAATTAGTTCAGGCCGGAAAGCGATACTTGCCGGGGCGGAAGCAGAAGCTTAACTCATGTCCGCTCCGGATGTACCTGCGGCAGAGAGCTTTAAACTTCGCCGTTGCGCATGCAAAACTAGCCTGCACCCTCTAGGACTTTCATCTGTCAGCTCCGAATTGAGAAAGCCGACCTGAGACTGCCGATTGCCGAGGCAGTTACAGGACTTGGTCACGAATTTGGAAGAGCGCGCCCGGGAACGTGAAGTTGGCTCCCTTCAGCCGCTTAGCCGATCGCGGATCGGCATCGCGTATGCGCTCGAAGGATTACTGTCGCGGTAGGGACGACCATCGCTGATCGCCCCCCGCACAGAACCGTACGTGCGCGTCTACGCATACGGCTCCCACCTTGGATGGGTGGCGACAAAGCGGTCCATCGGATAAGGATGCAAGACACGGGGTACTGGAATCCAGCGGTTCAGAATCGGTTTGATCCGATCCCAGGTAGCTCGGTTCCGTTGACTGCGACGGACTAGAATAAACCGCCACAGCCTTCTCAACCGGTACATGAAGACCCTGAGGTGATCAAGATTTCCCGGCACCGCATGGTATTGGTAATAGCCCAGGCTCACCTTCTGTAACCACTCACCCACTAGCGCTACCGGCTCATGCATCCGGCGGCGCAACTCTGCCTTAATGGCATGCAGCTTTGCCACCATCCGCTTCTTCGCCGTTTCCCGCCAGACGATGAAGGTCCCATTGCTCCGGCGCTTCCCACAATAATGTGTGAAGCCCAGGAACGTGAAGGTCTCGGGTTTTCCCTCTCCCCGTTGTTTCCGGTCGCGAGCGGCAAACCGCCCGAACTCAATCAGTCGAGTTTTCTCCGCATGTAATTCCAGACCGAACTTAGCCAGCCGTTCCCGAAGATCTTTCAGAAACCGCTCGGCGTCCGCCCGGTGTTCGAAACCCGCCACAAGATCGTCAGCGTATCGGACGACAATCACATCGCCTGCGGCCACTTTCTTGCGCCAGACTTCTACCCATAGGTCGAATACGTAGTGCAGGTACACGTTGGCGAGCAGTGGGGAAGCCACTGCCCCTTGCGGAGTCCCTACCTTAGATTCCGACCATTGGCCATCTTCCGATACGCCCGCCTTCAACCATTTCTGGATCAGGCGGAGTATCCGGGGATCGGCCACGCGGTGCTCGACAAACTTTAATGCCCATTCGTGCGATAAATTGTCGAAAAAGCTTCGAATGTCTGCGTCGAGCACCCAGTTCACTCGCTTCTTCTGGATTCCCACGGTCAGCGCATCCAGCGCCTGATGCGGGTTGCGACCCGGCCGGAAACCATACGAGAAGCCTTGGAAGTCCACCTCGTAAATCTGATTGAGAATGGTCACCACCGCCTGTTGAACAAGCTTGTCCTCCAGTGCCGCGATGCCCAACGGACGTAGCCGCCCATCGGTCTTCGGAATATAGACTCTTCGTGATGGCTGTGCCTGATACGCTCCACAGTGTACTCGGCTGTGCAGATCGGCGATCCGATCCTCCAGTCCGGTCTCATACTCCTTCCATGTCACGCCATCCACTCCCGGAGCAGCTTGCCGCTTCAAAGCGTAAAAGCTGTCCCGGAGTAGACCAACGCTCACATGGTGAAGCAGAGCGGTGAACTGTTCCTGTCTCTTTTTCTTTGCTGCTTGTCGCACACCGCTCAATCCCTGGGACACTCGTTCCCCGCTCTGTGTCGGGCTCGTGTGGGACGGAACGATGTTCTCCTTGGCCTGCGCCCTTCCCTCCCCAACCTCCGCTGAAGATTGCTCCTCTTTGTTCGGCTGGTTCATCGGTAGTACGGCGCAGTCCGACTCCTCCGGCGCGTGCCTGTTGGCCTTGTGGCTTTGGGCCTTCACCAACCGGTCTCGATCCTGGTTGGACCGAGAAGCCCCGGAGGTCTCCCGGTTCTCGTGCATGTTGTTTCTCAGCGTGCGCGGGTTCTTAGACTACGCAGGACCGACCGACCACTCGCGACCTAACGCGGCCGACCGTTTTGCTTTCCCCCAAAATCGGGACGGAGTCAGCACCCTGTTCAACCGTTTTTCGAAGCTCAATAGCCCGGCCCACCGATACCCCCGATCTACGCTTCGACCAACACCTCGCGATGTTGACCGCAAGTCTAGGGGCCAAGATGGATTCGCTTCTCCTTTCTTGTACGACTCTTTCATTCGCTACAACATGCCGGTTTATCCCGGCGCACCCCGATATACGGCGAT
>JBAUOG010000955.1:0-1991 GCA_049579625.1 Bryobacteraceae bacterium | reverse complement strand
CATTAGGCCCGAGCCCACGAGCAGGACGGAGGCCAACGCCACCTGCGCGACGACGAGAAGGCTTCGCGCGCGCTGGCGCTCCTTGCTCCCGGTAAGGGAGCGGCCGCCGCTTCCTCGCAGGGCGTCGGATTCATGCGGCCGCGCGTACTTGAAGACCGGGATCAAGCCGAACAGCAAACCCGCGGCCAGCGAAATCACGCCGGTGAAGGCCAGCACAATTGGATCGATCGAGATCTCGTGGATGCGCGGCAAGTGTTCGATTCCGGAAGCGACCAGCAGTCGCAGAGCCCCATAGGCGAGCGCCAATCCAAGCCCTCCTCCGGCCAGACCAAGAAGAACGCTTTCCAGAAGCAACTCGCGCGCGATCCGTCGCCATCCGGCCCCAAGCGCGGCGCGGATCGCCAGTTCATGCCGGCGTTCATCGGCGCGGACCAGCAGCAGGTTCGCGACGTTGGCACAGGCAATCAACAGCACCATGCCAACCGTGCCCAACGGTACCCACAGCGTATTCCTGACATCGCCAACCAGCAGGTCCTTGAGCGAACGCAAACGCGGAGCGATGCGGGAGGAGGCCCAAGCATCCGCGCCGAAGCCGGGATTCACCGCAAACTTAGCTGGAGCAATTTGCAGCATGCGTGCGACATCGGCATTGGCCTGGGCGAGCGTTACGCCGGGCTTCAGCCGGGCGATGCCTTCACAGCAGAAACTGATGAGGCGAATGTCCTCGCGATTCATCCGTAGTGGCAAAACCAGCGAAACGGTGTGATCCAGGAATTGGAATGAGGGCGGCATGACGCCAACCACGGTATGCGCATTGCCATCCAGCATGATGCGCCGCCCCAGAACGGAGCGTTCTCCGCCAAAGCGCGATTTCCAATAGCCGTCCGAAAGAATCACTGCACGTTCGCTTTTCGGATCATCGTCTGAAGATGTGAACGCACGCCCTATCGCCGGCTGCACCCCCAGGACTGCAAGAAAGCGATTCGTCGCCAGCAGGGCCGGGATTTCCTCAGGCTCGGCCAGGCCCGTCACACTAGCGGTATCGAACAGGTACATGCCGACGTCCTGAAACACGCGGTTTTCCTCGCTGTACGTAAAGTACAACGAGGCAGCCAAGTTCATGTCGTCGATATGGATGCCGGGAGCAGTGTGCCTCAGCGCGACAATCCGTTCTGACTGCGGATAGGGCAGAGGCTTCAAGAGCACGCCGTTGATCACGCTGAAGATTGCGCTGGTAGCGCCAATTCCCAGCGCTACGGTCAGCAAACCGGCGATGGCAAAGCCTGGCTTTTGGCGGAGCCGGCGGACGGCATAACGCAAGTCGGCAAACAACGTGTCGACGACGTTTTCCCATCCATAGTCGCGGACTCCTTCGCGAACCGCAGTCACACTGCCCAGTTCCAAACGTGCGGCCCGTCGTGCGTCATCGGGGGAGAGTCCTCTCGCCACAAAGGCGGCAGTGGACTCTTCGAGATAGTGGCGGACCTCGTCGGCGACTTCCTGGTCAACGGAACTGCGATTTCGCAACACGCGCAGACCGTGAGTGAACTGCCGCCAAAGGGACACGCGCGTTATGCCTCGACCTTCAGGAGGCGCGCGATGGCAGACGCCCGGCGGTTCCAATCGGCGGTCTCACGCTCAAGCTGCTTCTTCCCCGAACGAGTGAGCGAATAGAACTTGGCCCGCCGCGAGTTGTCTGTCTGCCGCCATTCGGAATCCAGCCACCCGACTCGCTCCAGTCGTTGAAATGCCGTAAGAAGCGACCCTGGATTTACTTTGAAGACCTTGCCCGACACCTGCTCAATCCGGCGCGCGATCCCGAACCCATGCATGGGTTCAAGGCTAAGCGTCTTCAGGATCAGCATGTCCAGCGTGCCCTGGATGACATCCGTGTTTGGCTCGTTCATGGGAACTACGGCAACATCGCACCATCAGAGTAGCTCATCTTCCTCTTGATTGTCAACATGTGATATGCAAGGGGACGATGGTAC
>JBAUOG010000954.1:0-3713 GCA_049579625.1 Bryobacteraceae bacterium | reverse complement strand
ACCTGAAGCCCGGCGACCGGGTCCTGGATGCCGGGTGCGGACGGTATCTGACCCTATGTCGGGACTTGTCTGGGACGGCGCGATTGGTCGGCATCGATCTCGAAAATACGCTCGAGACCGATAACCGGAGCGCTCCCTACGGTATCCGGGGCGATCTGAACCATCTCCCCTTCCCCGGAGGGTGCTTCGATATGGTGATTAGCCGTAGCGTAATCGAACACTTGGAGGACCCTCCGGGAGTTTTTCGGGAGTTCGCCAGGGTGCTGCGGCCAGGCGGGAAGGTGGTTCTCGTCACTCCCAACAAATATGACTACGTTTCGTTGATCGCTGCCATCACGCCGTTCCGTGTACACCAGCTTCTGGTAAGCAGGATCTTTCCGGTTTCGGAACACGACGTGTTTCCCACTCTATACCGCGCCAACACTTTATCGGCGCTACGGAAGGCTTTGCGTTCGGCCGGTTTGGTCGAGCGCGACTTGCGGGGCGTCAATCACTACCCCGCTTATTTGATGTTTTCGCCAACGCTGTTTCGGCTGGGGATTCTCTACGAAAGAATCACGTCCCTCCCGGCACTTGAATTTCTGCGAGGACTGATCGTATCCGTGTTCGAGAAGCCGGGACGGCCAACCAATTGCGATAATGCGGGCACTACAACTAATACTGAACGAACGAGGTGGCTTTTGGAAATCGAGGGGAAGTTAACTGACCGCCAGCGCCGGGAGATCGCATATCATACGCAGCGGGCGGTCTTGGTGAGGCGGCTCCCTGTCAAGTATGACGTCCTGACCCGAACGAAACAAAAGTGGTGGAATCATTATGGCCGGATGTACCAACTGATCGTCAAGGCGAAACCTTCCGGGAAACGGGTGCTCGTCCCGGGCTGCGGAAGCGGCTTCGACGCGATTATCCTGGCCCATCTGGGCGCGAAAGTGAGCGCGTTTGACCTCAGCGCAGACATGTTGAGCGTGGCGGAGGAAGGAGCGGCAGCCCGGAACGTCAGCTTGGATTTGCAACGCATGCCGGCCGAAGAACTGCTATATGAAGACAACACCTTTGATTTGATCTGGGGACGCGACATTCTCCATCACTGCGATATCGGTAGAACAATGGGCGAGTTGATCAGAGTAGCCAAGCCCCACGCCCAAGTCTTTTTCGACGAGGTCTACACTCACAGTTTCCTCCAGCGAATTCGAGAGGGCCCGATCGGCCGGTTGCTGTATCGGGTTGTGGAGCCGGTCATTTATCCGCACGGGACGTACACGACCGAGGATGAGCGCAAGCTGAACGAGTCCGAACTCCGGCTGGTTGCCGCGCATCTGAAGAACGTGAGAATCGACTATTTCAATGCCGTGATCAACCGTTTCATCCCGGAGTGGAAGTTCGCCGCCATGGTGGACCGATCACTCCTCCGAGCGCTTCCGCGGGTCGGCCAGCGCATTGCGGGGCGTTTTATCATTCGCGGTACGGTAGAGAAATGATCTCCGTCAAACGCGACATCGAGGGGCGCTAATGTCGGCACGGGGAGTACTTCTGCTGATCTACTTCGTGGGGACTATCCCCCTGGCGGCGAAATACGCGTTAATGCTGCGGCTGAGTCTGGTAGGGTTTCTCGTCTCAGGCGCATTTTTGGGCCGCGCATATTTCGATTACTTCTTCACGATCGTGGCGTGCATCGCGGTGCTGACAACCGTTTGCCGGCAGAGATGGGAGGAGCAGGAAGCCGTCGAGGGAGCTTCGGCTGACGAGAGTGAAGACCTCCTGGAGACGACGTATACCCCGGCCGGCAATCCGAGGTATGTGTAATGAGCACGCTAGGTTTCCGGTCCCCGCACCGCGAAGGGCTTCCCGCGTTCAATCCTGCGGGATTCTTGAAGCACCTGAAAGATTTCTTTCGTCATCCTGGCGCGCAAGTGAGGGCTCTATTTTGACAGCGCAAGTGGTGCCGGAGCAACCTCCGATCCACAAAGAACTTCAGACAGCCATACGGCATAGCTTGGTTTACGGCCTGGGAAGCGTCGCCGCCAAAGCCATCGGCTTTTTGATGGTTCCCTTCTACACACATTACCTGAGCCCGGCGGACTATGGCGTCCTCGAGATTCTGGATCTGACGGTTTCATTGTTCGGTATGTTCCTGAACATGGGGATCACGACCGCGCTGCTGCAGGCGCACGGCGCGGCGAAAACCGCAGGGGCAAAGCAATCCGCCGCGAGCACGGCGCTCGTAGCAGTGATCGCAACCGGACTCATGACGGTCCTTTTATCGATTGCGGTGGCGCGGCCCATATCTTCGATGCTCCTTGGGCCGAATGTGCCGTCGCGGTACCTGCTACTGTCGCTTTCGGCCTTCGCCCTGAACTACATCTCAAACCTTCCCGGCACCTATGTCCGAGCGCTCGAAAAATCCGGGTGGTTCGCCACGCTCGAAGTGAGCGGCCTGATATTGGCACTTGTCCTCAATATTTTGTTCGTCGCGGTGCTCAAGCTCGGCCTGTTTGGCGTGTTGTTGAGTTCGGTTCTTACGGCCGCCGTGCAAGCGGCGGTGCTCATTGGATGGATGTTGAGGCGAGTGGGGATCGCATTCAGCCGTTCGCTGCTCGGCCAACTCATCAGCTACGGCATGCCGCTGATTCTATCTAACGCGGCGCTTTTTGCTCTGAATTTTTCCGACCGTTATTTTCTTCAGCATTTCCGGTCGTTGTCCGTTGTCGGGCTCTATGCTGTCGGATACAAGTTTGGCTTCATGGTCAATTATCTGTTGGTTCTACCGTTCTCGTCCATGTGGCAGGCGCGGATGTATATCGTTCACCAACGCCCGGACCACCCAAGGATTTTCGGCCAGCTGTTTATGTTCTATTCCGTTCTGCTGATATTCGCGGCATTGGCGCTGGCAATGTTTAGCCCCGAGCTGGTTCGCCTGATGGTAGACCGGGAATTCAGGGCAGCCGAGCCGGTGATACCGATTGTCGCGGCTGCCTATGTATTTTGCGGGATTGCGTCCTTCGCGCGGACGGGCACCTTTGTGACCGGCAACACCAGAATTCTCGCCATAGTGGGTGTTGCAACTGCTGTTTTGAATCTGGGTCTCAACTGGGCTCTGATCCCCAAGGCCGGCATGCTGGGCGCCGCTTGGGCGACACTGGCGAGTTTCGTGGCGCTGGCGGCCGCGAACTATTGGTTTTCACAGCGAGTCATCCGCCTGCCGCTGGGCATCTGGCGCGTGTTGGGGGCAGTGGCCTTGGCCTGCGGGCTGGGTGGAGTAGCCCGCTGGGGCATTCCGGCGCGGATGGATATCGCGATCCCGCTGAAGACTTTGCTGATGCTGCTCTTTCCGGTGGCGTTGTGGAAGGCTGGTGTGTTCTCGCTTGCCGAGATGGAGTCGCTTGCAGCTCTTACACGCGGCCTCAGGGATCGGGTTTTCTCGGGAGACGGGAAATAGCCATGCCTCCACCTGCCATCGTAATGAACATGTTCTATACCGGGATAGGTATCGCTCGTAGTCTCGGTGAGCGCGGTATCCCCGTCATAGGCCTGACGGCGAAGCCGATCTACGGCAATTACACCCGCTACGCACACGTACGACGATCCCCTGATTCAAGGGATGAACCGGAACGACTACTGGCAGTTCTTTCCCAGCTCGGCAAAGAACTGCCGTCCCGCGCTGTGATCTTTCCTACACGAGACGATGACGTCGTCTTCCTCGATCGTCACCGGGA
>JBAUOG010000953.1:0-2757 GCA_049579625.1 Bryobacteraceae bacterium | reverse complement strand
TGTCCGCGTCTTCCTTCACCACAAACATGTTCTTTTGGTAGAACTGCGGCTCGCGATCGTCGCTCTCATCGTACGAACGACTTTCCTCCTCCGATTGGGTTGAGATCACTTGTCGCATCCGCAACATATTTCGGCGTTGACCTTCATCGGCCCAAAGCGGATTGGCGCAATGCGGACAAGACGCACGCGGCTCCGATCGCCCCTCCAACTCCAGGTATGAGCAGTCGGCACAGAAACGCCATGGTTCGATCTGCGAGACTTGCAGGTTTACCTGGTCGATCTCAAGTTTCCTTCCTTCGGCATAGAAGTAATTTGCTGGAGCCAACTCGAGGATTGCCGCTTCCGCTGGACGTTCATACTCATACGTGTGCGTCTTGTATTTGCGATCGTCATCCTCCGCTTTCGAATTCCGCCGGTAGATCACGGAACGCAGGACGACACCGGCTTCTGGGAAAGCATAATTGGGCAACAATCCTTCATCAGTAAAGAAATTCAAAACTTTGCGTTCGTTGATGAACCGAACGATCTCGTTCATCGCTGACTTCTCACGCAATAGTTGTTGAAGAATGTCCTCGAAGTTCTGGTCCCGTGCCGGATCCTGTTTTACGTCACGGATTCTCTTGGTAAGAGCCTGAATACGGTTGCGCAGGCTCTTCCGCTCTCCGGCAAGGTCGTCAAGGCCTTCCCATATGGAGCGTTCCAGCCCAGCAATGTCCAAGTCAGTACCACGAGAGAACGCTCGAATTCTCTCCCGCGTGTAGTCGGCCACTTCCTCATCGAAGAGAGCGAGAAAGCCGTCCTCCATCGCCGTCCGGTTCTGTTCAAAGAACGCAAGCAAGTTGGCAGGAAACCCTTTCGTCCGGTCCCCGCTCTCCACCACATCAAGCACAGCACGCATCTCGTCCGGCAAAGCGCCTTCCGGTACGCCCGTCTCTACCCAGCGATCAAAGACGTAAGCCGTAAACTGCCGCTCCAGGACTGCCGACGCGTTCAGGAAGCACCCAGGCGTTTCGACCAATCCCTGAATCATCTCCTCCGGCTCGAAGTAGAAGAAGAGATCGTGGGGCCGGGCGTTGGCCACGGTCAGTACGAACGAGTTGCCATTCACCCGTCCAGCGCGGCCTACTCGCTGGAGGTAGTTGCTTGGCTTCGGCGGCACCGAACAGAGGGCAATCGACGAGAGGTCGCCAATGTTGATCCCCATCTCCAGCGTCGGCGTGCAAGATAGGAGATTCGGGTCGCCCGGCAGACGGTTATCGCGGAAACCCTCCTCGATGCGCTCTCGCGTATCACGGTCGAGTAGCCCGGTGTGCTCGGCAGAGAAGATACGCTTTACGTCGCCGGTCTCGTACAAACGCCTGTAATAATCTTCGGTAGCCGGGGAGCGCTCGAAATGCCCATCGCAGTCATAGCGCATACATCGGTTACCATCGAAGGCTGCGCTATCGGTCGCACCTACCGAAACGGCGAAACTGCAATGCTTACACCGAAATTGGACTACCTCGGTCGTGACCCGAAACGCAGCCGGGGCTAAACCCCATACGCGCGCACCTCGCGCGTTACGTTCGAAAACGAGCCCGGTCCCTTTGAGCCCGCTCAAAACGGTCTCATAGATCTCCCCCGTCGAATCCGCTACGACAGGGTCTAGGGCGTAGAACGACTTTTCTAGCCAGTCTTCGTACCACGTAGGCGTCGGATTGTTCGATTGTCTGATCAGCGTTTGGAACCGTTCCCCGCTGCGGGACGTTAGGAAAACAGGCGCGCGGGATGCGCGCGAGAAATTGGGCCGCCACACCGCGCGGCCGCCCTGCTTTCCGAGCAGCCAAGTATTTCCCAGGCCGTCAATATAAGGCGCAAGGTCATTTTCATCGACGGCGCCACGATTCTTTAGGTTCTGCAGCAGCCCTGCAAGAAATCTACTGAGGGTAATATGGTCCAATCCGCGCAGCGGGCCGATTTGCTCCCGCAGGCGCGGCAGCAGCGTCGCCAACGCCTTCTGCCAGAGATCCGGCTTCACCTCCAGCGTGGAACTACCTGTTTTTTCTAGGGTCCGGCCAATGCGGCAATCGAACGAGTACTCGCTCCAGATTTCCCAGGCGAGGCGCCGATCGACCAAATCCATCAGGTTCGAACTCTCCGGCACTTTTCCGGTGATCCGGAACGACTCGTAATCATCCAGCCAGCTCATGTCAGGCGGCAGGAAGGTGGCTAGGAATAGTTCCGGTTTAAGTCGTTGCCGCCAGTCCTTCAGGAAACGTGCCGTGAGAGTCTCGAATGGAACCGGACCGCCGGCGGCAAGGACAGTCTTCTGAATTGCGCTCCGCAGGTTAAAGGTGTAAGTGCGCGCGGCAAAGAAGCCGGACCGGTGTGAGGCATCCTGCACTGAATCCGAGAATGCCAGCAGCTTCTTATCGTCGTTAAAAGTGGAAGAGAACAACTGGGCAACAATCACGCTGGTCAGGCTGGCTGCCCGGGAACCCAGAATCGTGAGCGAATTATGGCCGCCGCAGCTCGGACAGTCGTGCGCGCCCAGCCGTTTTTCCGTTCCGTCCTTTTTCTTAACCGTGTAGTTGGTGTCCGGCATCCAGGCCGGCAGCATGCGCTCGAAGTTCGCGCCGCAATTCGCGCAAGTGCCTGGCTCGGTCATCCTCTGGATATTGAGACAGTCGGTACAAACATACTGCGGGATCTCTTGCTGTTTTCTGCGTTCGCTTGGCAAATAAGGATAGACAAAGCGAACGTGGGGCGAGTTCGCGA
>JBAUOG010000952.1:0-13838 GCA_049579625.1 Bryobacteraceae bacterium | reverse complement strand
AGTCCGCTCCGCCGCGCGCTTCTCGCGCGCCCTTGACCGCTCCGGGCCGCTGCAGACAACCGATTCCCTACAGGAGGGAAGGACGGAGAGAGCTGAAAGTACCTTTCCTACTCAATCGAGAGAGGCTGACCGAGGTTCCCGACGAAAACTCACAGAACGAAATACAGAAAACATGAGATCCGCTGACACCTCCCCTTTATTGTTGGACTCGCCCGCTGGCACAAACCAAGGGTCCCGAGAAGATCTCCCGCTCACCGTTCGCGACGCGGCGAGGTTCCTCGGCGTCAGCCCCCAAACGGTGTATCTTTGGGTAGAGCGAAAGCAGATTCCCCATCTCCGCGTGATGGGCCGCAACATTCGATTCCTGAAATCGGATTTGGAGCCCTTCCGCGCGCAATTCAAACAGGAGGTGGTGGAATGGCAAGACCAGTGAAACATGATGGCGGCTTGTATAAGCGAAAGGGATCGAATGTCTGGTGGATGCAGTACCGGGACAAAGAAGGCATTCGCCAGCGAGAGACGACTGGAACTGAGGACTGGAACGAAGCGCAACAGCGCCTCAGGGAGCGATTACAAGCCCGAGACAACAACACTCTGCCTGCGTTGCGCCGTGGGCAGGATCTCACCTTTGGGGAATGGTCGGATTTTTATTTGGAGAACTTCTCCAAGCCACCGTTCCGCGCGCTGAAGACCCACGAAGTAAATCAGCGCGCCTTGAAGCACCTGAGAAACGTGTTCGAGAGCAACAGACTCGCAAACCTGACGGCTGATGATATCGAGATGTACCTTCGGCAGCGGCTCAAGCAGCGAGCGCGGGTAAAGACCAAGAGTGGATTTGTTGAGAAGCAAGTGCTGAAGGCAACGACAGTGCATCAGGAATTACGAGTGCTGCGCCGCATGCTGAATGTAGCGGTGCGAAAGAAGTTCCTCTTTGCGAATCCATGCGCGGGTGTCGAATTTCCGGCGCGGGTCGATGGACTATTCCGGCCGCATTACGTGACCTGGTCGGAACAACAGAAGATCGAGTTCAACGCGCCAGAATACCTGCGAAACGTGATCCGCATCATCACCGAAACCGGACTGCGAATCTATAAAGAGCTGGCCCCAATGAAGAAGGACCAGCTTGATCTGGAGAATCGGACGGTGTGGATCCCAGACTCGAAGACGCCTAACGGAATCGCCGAGGTTCCGCTCACGGACATCGCGGCTGATGCTTTCCGAAGTCAGCTTGTGATCTCTGGGCCGGGACTTTTCCTGTTCCCGAGTGACGAGAATGCCAGCGGCTATCAGAGTACGTTTAAGACCGTTTGGCACGCGACGTTGCGACGGGCGGGTGTTCCGTACTTTCGTATCTACGATCTACGTTCGACGTATGCTACTCGGCTCAGTGCAGGTGGTGTAGCAGACGAGTGGGTCACCCAGTTGCTCCGGCAGGGTGATGCGAAGGTATTTAAGAAATACTCACAGATGAAACTACAAATGAAACGCGAGGCGTTGGCTAAACTGAACCGCCAAGCCAACGAGAGTGGGCCGAGTTCTGGCACAGTGCAGAGCCCTTCCGGGCGGGGTTTTGGCACAGTTTTGGCACATTAGAGGCAAAGGAACAGCGAAAGCGATGAAAGGCCAAGCGAACAACTCTTTTGGAATCAGTAGGGATAATGGTGGGCGGTCACAGGATCGAACTGTGGACCTCCTGCTTGTAAGGCAGGCGCTCTAACCGGCTGAGCTAACCGCCCCTCTCGTCAGATATCCCGATGATAACAATAGTCCCGGGCTCACCACGTAATTCGGAGAAGCGAAAGGCCTTGGCTGGGAAGCGAGAAGGAAACGCCTGCCTTGCCAGCGTCGTTAGGCAGGAAACGCGGCGATTCCAGTAATTGCAATTGACCGGCAGACTCGAGTTCCTGGTACTGCGCCGGTGAGGGCTCCTGGGGTGACCCGAGACGCTTCCAGACTGTGTATGCATTACTGTGGTCGCGATCAATGCGGTAGTGATGAAGTAAAACGCGCTTCGCGTCAGCAGGTAGCCCGGTAACATTAAGCGCGACGCTGGCGTCCGGGCGGTCGACGTCAGAATCGTGATAGTTCCAAACCAGAATAGACAGTGCGTCCGAGGAGCGAACGGCGAGAGCGTCGATGTCGGGCTTCTTGCCGACGCCACGACTCACAATTTCGTGAAGGTCCACGGCGCCGTCGGATATGACTCGAACCCGCTGCGCCGGAGAATTCCCAGTCAGCATGCCATCCATTCGAAAGAGATTCAGGATAGCCTTGTCGATGCCGTTCGTCGCCAAGGTGCGGAAACCGTCGAAGTACGGCTGGCCTTCGAATTCGAAAGCCCACGTCAGCATGCCCTCGATGTTGACTTGATCGGGACCAGCTAGCTTCAGGATGCTGTCGAAGACGACGGCGGTATAGGCGGCATAGAGCGGGCCATTGCGATAAGCATTCTGTGGATGGTCGCGGGCCGAGCAAGCGGCGCAGCCTTCCGGGTCAGACTCACTCAGAATAATGGGCAGTTGCCGGAACTGCGGAAACCGAAGGACAACGTCGAATCCACTGGCGACGTCCCGCAGATTCGTTGATATACCCATGCGCACATTGCCCTCGACGACCTCAGGCCGACCCTTGGCATGAAACGTGATGAAGTCGAGCGGGGCACCCGTCTTGCCTGTGGCTTGGTTGGCTCCTTTCACGCAATGAGCGAGAAACTGGCGGAGGAACTCAGCCGCCTTGGGGTCCAGCGGCCCAGTGGTGGCCGGGCCGCCCACACGCGCAGAGGGCAAAGCCTTCTTGACACCATCCGCCGCGTAGTCATAAAGCTTGTCGAACTCTTCCGGCGTGCCGTGCCAGTACGAGATGTTGGGTTCGTTCCAAACTTCCCAATACCAGGACTCCACCTCCTGGCGGCCATACCGTTCCACGCTATGCTTGACCCACTGGAAAACGAGCTCACGCCATTTGTCGTAATCCTTCGGCGGATAGGCCCAGCCGGTATCGATGCCGCCCTTGGGCCAGGTGTGATGGTAGGGCTCCGGGTGAACGGAGAGAGCCTGCGGCATGAAGCCGATTTCCATGAACGGCTTCGCGTGATTGTGGACGTAAGTATCGATGATGCGGTCGACGATCGTCCAGTTGTAAACGGGCCGGCCCGCAGCGTCCTCCGTGTAGGCGTTGGTTGAGCCCCATTTTAATGCTGGAGTTCCGTCACCGGTTGTGAGCAGATTGTGCGTACGAATGAAGACGGGGCCCGGACTTAACGCGGACAACTCGGATATCAGCTTCCGACCGTTGGGCGAGTAAGTATAGTTCGGCTCATCGTAGCCGAAGTAACGCCAGATGGGCTGGAACGGCGCGACTGTCGTGGCCGCATCCACGTTGATCGTAACCACGTTCTTGGCTGGCTGCGCAAAAGCAAAACGGGATGCGGAAAACAGGATGAATAGAAAGAGAAGGGTGTGACGAGGGGGCGACATGCTGGCCATTTATTGTACGGCGGTCAGCATGCCGGCGCGGCATTACGAAAGGTCGGTTAGATGTTCCAGTTTGCCGGTGCTGTCGCCGATCGCTTCCGGCTTAACACCCACTCGATCGAGCAGCGTCAGGTAGAGATTGGCCATAGGCGTTTCGGGCTTGTAAATGACGTGGCGCCCGGGTTTGAGGCAGCCATTGCCTCCACCCGCCAATAAGGCAGGCAGATTGTTGTGACTGTGCTGATTGCCGTCGCTAATGGCGCTACCGTACACAATCATCGAATGATCGAGCAGGGTTCCATCTCCATCCTGGATCGAATCCATCTTCTGGAGGAAGTAGCCGAACAACTCAACGTGGTAGCGATTGATCTTGACGAGCTTTTCAATCCATTCGGCATTGCCCCGATGGTGCGACAAGGGGTGGTGGGGGTCGGGAATGCCAATCTCGCCGTAGGTTCGGACGCTACCTTCGCGCGCCACGACCATCGTGGAGACCCTCGTCATATCGGTTTGGAACGCCAGTACCTGCAGATCGTACATCAGCTTCACATACTCGGTGAAAGTGACAGGAATGCCACCAGGCTCTTCCATATTGGGCTTGATCTGCTGAGGGTCGTTCTCGGCCATCTGGATACGCTTTTCAATCTCGCGAACCGCATACAAGTATTCGTCGAGCTTACGCCGGTCCGAGGCACCGAGGTTGCCGGAGAGTGATTGGGTGCGTTCACTGACCAAATCGAGAATGCTCATGCGCGAGCGGAGGCGGCGCGCGCGAGTCTCTGGGTCAAGGTTCGCATCAGCCCCAAAGAGCCGCTCAAATACCGCGCGAGGATTGGTCTCGGGCGGCATCGGCGAAGTCGGCGTGCGCCAGGAGATGCTGTTGGTGTACGCGCAACTATAACCCGAGTCGCAGTCGCCGACGGTGCGGGAATCCTCACAGCCAAACTCAAGGGAGCGGAAGCGTGTGGCGTCGCCGAGTTCCTTGGCCACGATCTGATCGGCCGAGACGCCGCTTTGGATATCCGCGCCCGAGGTTTTCTTTGGATGCACTCCGGTGAGGAAGCAAGCCCCGGCTCGTGCGTGGTCGCCGGCCCCATCGCCCAGCGCTTCCGCATTGTGGTGCGACAGGCCGCTGAGAACCATCAGCTTAGCGCGCAGCGGTTCGAGCGGCTTCAACGTGTTGGTGAACTCGAACGCGCTGCCCTCGGCGGAGGGCGTCCAGTCCTTCATGATGATGCCGTTGGGCACGTAGGCGAAAGCCAGGCGGGTCGGCGCTTTGGTGGCCGCCGCCGAGGCGAGCGCTGGTGCCATTGCATCCAGCGCAGGCAGAGCGATGGCTGCGCCGATGCCGCGCAGGAACGCCCGCCGCGGAAGATGCTTACGTGTGAGAACGGTCATGATCGAAGCAAACCTCTTTTATCGTCTCTCATTTGAAGTAGTCCCGACAATCGACCCAGCTGCCGGCACGTTGCCTGCAATGGCTTTGGTTGGCGTGTTGTCAGGCCGCGCGTCTTCCTTCCTGGGCGGATCTCCCTGCATCTGGAATGGCAAGCTGTTCACGATGGCCAACACCAGGCTCGAAAAGCGGTAGTCACTGGCGGCCACCTGCTGAACGATCGCCTTTACTGTGGGCCGGTCATAACGTTCCAGGCCACGCCCCAAGGCGTACGTCAACAACTTCTCCGTAAGACATCGGGTGAATACCTCGCGATCGCTCGCCAGAATTACTTTGAGTTCATCGGGCCCGTCGAATGACTTTCCGCTCGGCAGGGTGCCGGCTGAATCGACTGGGAATTTCCCATCGTGCGTACGCCAGGCGCCAATCGCGTTGTAATTCTCTAAGCCGAATCCAAGCGGATCCATACGCTGATGGCAGGATGCACAGACCGGGTTGGCCCGGTGCTTTTCCATCTGCTGACGCAGGGAGATAGTGGTCCCAACGGCCGCGACGTCCAGATTGGGCACGCCTGGAGGCGGAGGGGGCGGCGGATCGTTGAGAATGTTCTCCAAAACCCACTTTCCGCGAAGGACCGGCGACGTGCGCGTCGCGTAGGAGGAAACCGTCAGCACACTGGCCTGTGTAATGACGCCGCCACGTCCTGGAACGTTCGTCAGATCGACACGGCGGAATTCAGGCCCTGACACGCCAGGAATCTTATAGAAATCGGCCAACCGCTCGTTAACGAAAGTGTACTTTCCAGCGATCAGGTCGAAGATGCTCTGGTCTTCGCGGATGATGCTGTCGACAAACAGCTCGGTTTCGCGCTGCATCGACATCCGCAGATAGGTGTCGTAATCGGGGAATCGGTCGCGGTCGGGCTTCACGGATTCGAGAGCGCGAAACTCCAGCCACTGGCCGCCGAAATTCTCCGCGAGGGCGAAGGAACGGGGGTCCTTCAACATCCGCTGCACCTGGGTTCGAAGGACTTCCGGTTTGCGAAGCGTACCGAGGTCAGCGCAATGTAGAAGCTCGCTATCGGGAGTGCTGCTCCATATGAAATAGGAAAGGCGGGATGCCAATTCGTACTGGCTGAGACGCCGAGCGTCGGGCGTCGAGGTACTTGCGTTGACAACCGCCGGCGCGGGGCCAGCCTCAATGCGAAATAGGAAATCCGGCGATACGAGCAGGGCCTGCAAGGCGAGACTGATACCGCCGTCGAAGGAGTCGCCATCCTTCTGAGCCTGAGTCACCAGCTTCAGGTAGCGATCCACTTCGGTCGCGCTTACCGGTCGACGGAACGCGTTCCGCGCGAGATTGGCGACAATCTTGCGAGCGCACGAGGGGTCGTGACGGCCATCCAGGTGACCGCAGATGTAGATCTTCTTTCGTGTTTCAAGTGAGGGCGCCAGCTCAGGATGAAAAGGTCCGATTAACTCCACGTTGCCGATTCGAGCACCATTCAACTGATGGCTGCCTTTGATTGCGTCGGATAGCCGTTTCTTGTACGACGCCAGCCGCTCCGGCGTGGGATTTTTGGGCGGCTTGATGACCGCGTCAAAATCGGGCGGCGGCGGTTCCGGTAGTTTCGACGGATTCGGTCCATGAACACCGGCAGGCAAGCCTTCATACAGGTGCGGTATCGAGACAGCGAGCCAGTGGTCACCGGCCGTGACGCGAGCCCTCACTTCGACTAGCTTCCCGCTGAGATCCTGCTGCCAGGGAAGCGACTCCGGCAAACTGCCGGTGACATTGACGTTCTCAGTCTTGACCGGCTTTCCATCCAGCCAGAGCGTTACCGAGAAGGGCTCTGAGCCAGCGGGGCGGAATCCAGAAAGGCCGATCCGAAAGCCGTATTCCGCTTCAACGGGGAACTGATAGCTGGCATGGAAGGCGTTCGGGAGGCTCAGGCCCGTTTCGTCGTAGACGTCCGGGATCGCCGTGACCGGATGCGTCTTGGCCCGAACACTTTGTAGCCTGACCAGGCTAGGCTTCATCGGCTCCGCGCCAAAGATCGCCATGCGGGAGATCTTCTCGGCCGCGTTTAGGTACTTTTCCATCAGGACTGGCGACAGCGAAAGCACATCGCCGATGTTGTCGAAGCCATAACCGGAATCGTCCTGCGGAAAATCCGCGGCCGGGTCGATGTTCAGTGCCAGAAGATCGCGAATGGTGTTGTCGTACTCCGCTTTATTCAGGCGGCGGGCTGTGACACGACCCGCCTCCGGCTTGGCATGCTGGTCGATCGAGTCGAATTCCGACTCCATCCAGTCAGTTACGGCGTGCAATTCTTCCGCATTTGGGCGAGGTAAGGGCTTGGGAGGCATTTCACCGGCCTTTATGCGTCGCAGTACCGTTTCCCACATCTCACGGTTCTCAACCAGAGAGGTTGCGCCGGCATATGCCTGCAGGTTCAAGCCAGCTACTTTAGCCTTGGCATTGTGGCAGCCATAACAGTTCTTGGCGATAAAAGGCTCAGCCGTGGCCCGGAAACCGGAGGGTGGCTTTGCTGGGACAGACTTCGGCGCTTCGGGAGCCGCAGACCACAGAGGCAGCCCAAGTGGACCAAACAAAAGGGCGAGTTTTAAGAGGCGGCTCACAAGATCAGTTTTTAGGATCGCGCTCGGGATCCCTGCAGAATCAGCCGGCACGCAGGACAACCGGTGGGATCATTCCGTACCACGTCTGGATCCGAGCCGATCGCAGAACACGGTTCTCTCAACAATAGCTCGAAACAACATGGTAGGAGATGGGACCAGGCGCGGCCCGCGAATGTTAAGGCTCTTCAGAGCGGTTCAACGTTACCTGGATCCCGAAAATTGGCGGGAAATACGGGTGTTCCCCAGGGCGGGGCGGGGGCCAGAGGCAAATAGAAGGCTTAGAGACTCCAGCGGCCCGCACAACCGGGATCGGGTTTACCGCAGTTTGAGTTTGAGGGCATAGTTTGATCGAAGCCAAAGCCGTGCTCCACTGGAAGCGGTCTTGCCGCTAGTGGGAGCGATAAAGCGGTTCGACTTCGAAGAACGCTTCAATGAAGCGCACGATGCTCAGAGCTGCCTGTGAGACTTTGCGGATGATCATCGTCTTGTAACCCCCTTTCGTCGAAATCCCGTACCGTAAGCCAGTACGCACTGGAACGCCAGCACGTCGCCGTTGGCCCTTTCCAACCTAAGGATATACCGGTGGGGGTATCCATGTAAAGCGCTTTTTGCCGGAAGCGCTTTCATTGCGGGGACTTGCCAGCGGCTAGTGAAGCCGGAAGCCCCGGTCACCATCATTGGCCATGCGATTGACAGCGCCTCTGATGAGCCCGTAGCGAGCGTCGTGGGTCAGACCCGAGACAACAGTCGAATCACCTGAGTCAGGCCGTCTGGGCGGCCCGTTCCAAAGCCGAACGAAGCGTGTTAAAGTCCGTCGGTCCATTCATGCGGATTCCATTAATGAAGATGCCAGGCGTTCCAAATACGCCGTTTTGGACACCTGTCTTGAAATCGGCACGAACGATTTCCAGGTACTTTTCCGCCTTCAGCTCCCGTTGAAATAGCGGAACGTCCAGATCTAAAGCCTCTGCTCGAGCTGTCAAGTCCCTCATCTTGAGTGCACTCTGGTTGCGGAATAGCAGATCGTGCATTTCCCAGAACTTGCCCTGAACGCCCGCCGCCTCGGCAGCCTGAGCTGCTAACTCAGCGTTCGGGTGAATCTTCGCGTAGGCGTAATGGCGAAAGACAAAACGGAAACGGTCGCCGAAGATTTCCTCGATCTTCAGGATGTCCCAGTATGCTCTGCCGCAATCGGGGCACTCGTAGTCTCCAAATTCCACCATCGTGAGTAGCGCGTCGTTCCGCCCGCGGATGTGATCCGTTTCGGAAATTGGCAGCAACTTCAGATCAGGGCTTTCGGTTTGGATCGGCACGCGGGCTGTTCCTTTTTCTAGTAGATGCCCGCCTGGAAACAACGATTCGGAACTGTCGACAGAACTTACGCGCCGATGAGCCTTGCGTAGAGGCTCCGGGCGACTGCCACATCGGTTGTGCCCTTGACGATGGCCCGTCCGTCAGGGAAAAAGGTGAGTTCGAACTTGGGCAAGGTCATACGCAGCGCAAAGTTGTTGACACGGACTACACCTAGGGGGCGCAGCCGCACCGCCAAATCCTCAAGATCAAGTGGCCGGGCGTTTTCATGAAGTTGCACCGCGTTGCGCCCGCACAGACTCACAGGCTTGCGCCGTAAGCCATCCAGGTACCGGTAGTTCCTCCGCTGGCAGACATCGCAATGGAGATCAAGCTGCGCGGCCATTGACGTGGTTTTGCCAGTCCACACGTCGGTCGTCTCGATGCGACATTCGAAGTCAGGCCAGCCCACCAGAAGCCGAAAAGCCAGCGCCGTTTGGCGGGCTGCAACAGTCGCGGTGATGGCGCCTAGAACGCCGTCAACATCGCACGTTGGCTGCGCACCCTTGGGTGGCTCCGGAAACATGCAGGCGAAACAGGGGCCCCGCCCCGGCGCGATCGGCATCACTATTCCATAGCTACCGATGGCCGCGCCATAAATCCAAGGAATGCCGTCTTTCACGCTGATATCGTTGAGGAGATAGCGCGTCTCAAAGTTGTCCGTTCCGTCGAGCACGAGATCGCAATCGACCAGTAGTTCTTCTACATTGGAGGGCGTGAGATCCGTCACGAATGAATCGATCAGGACATCCCGGTTCAATCGCCGGAGGCGTTGCGAGGCAGCGACCGCTTTGGGTGTCTCATTTTCTGCGTCTGCTTCGTCATACAGCGATTGGCGCTGCAAGTTTGAGAAATCGACGTAGTCCCGGTCAATGAGTCTGATGCGCCCAACGCCACCCCTCGTGAGCACCTCGGCCTGGAAACTGCCCAATGCGCCGCAGCCAACAATCGCCACTGTTGCGCCCCGGATCTTCTTTTGCCCGTCTTCGCCGATGCCGGAGAATAGGATCTGCCGCGAGTAACGTGCCAGCTGACCCGGGTCCATACAACCAGATGGTAGCAATCGCAACAGTACTTCCCTTGGAGTCAGACTGAGACCAGTGAGCCGCCAACTCAAACTGGGTCACCTAGCACTCGCGTCGCGCCTTGTTGCTCCCAGCAAGCGGGTTCACTGGGTTGTCTTCGCCCTGTGCTTAAGTGGTTTGCTGCTGGCGCAGGCCATTCCTCTGGAGGGACAAGACCCAGTATCGAGCTCTAAGTGGGAGGGCCGTACAATAACCGGCATCCTCTTTGACCCTGCGGATCAGCCCTACCCGGCAGACCAGATGTCGGGCATTTTGCTGCTAAAGCAGGGTGAAGCATTTAGCGACTCCGCCCTGCGCCAGTCCATCCAGGCCCTGTACTCAACGGGCCGCTTTGCCGACATCGCCGTGGATGCTTCAGAAGCCGGGACGTCCCACGGCGTGGTGCTCAAGTTCATTACGAAAAGAGCCTATTTTGTGGGCCGCATCACCGTGGAAGGAGTCAAAGGACCGCCTAATGAAGGACAGTTGGTAAGCGCTACGAAATTGCAGCTAGGCCTTCCCTATAACGAAAATGACAAACTCAGCGCGATTGAATCCATAGAGAACCTGCTGCGCCGCAATGGCTTCTATCACCCGACGGTCACGGCCGACACTCAGTACCTGGACGCAACCGAGCAGGCCAAGCTGACGTTCCTTGTCGATACCGGCAAGCGGGCTCATTACGAGCGCCCCGTTATCACCGGGACGCCCAATCGGTCAATCGATTCCATCGTTCGGTCGACGCGCTGGGAAAGGCTGTACGGTCTTTTTGGTTGGCACACGGTAACCGACAATCGCACTCAGCAGGGCGTCGACAACGTCCGGTCGTATTACCAGAAGAAAGACCTCCTGCTGTCCCGGGTAAACCTACGAGGGCTGGAGTATCACGAGCAAACAGGAACTGTGCAGCCAACACTGCAAGTGACGGCCGGGCCCGTAGTAATAATCCGCGTCGAAGGAGCCAGCATTCGCCGGGGCAAATTGAGGCAACTGGTTCCCGTTTATCAGGAACGCACTGTCGATGCGGATTTGCTGGTTGAAGGTCAACACCGCATTCAGCAATACATGCAATCGGAAGGGTATTTCGAAGCTGATGTCAGCTACATGTCTGAGCGGCAGAATGGCAGTCGAATCATTACCTACAACGTCGACAAAGGACCACGCCATAGGTTGGTCAGTCTAACCATCGTGGGTTACAAATACTTCACGCTGGCGACCATCAAAGAGCGGATGGAGACAGAGCCCGTGAGATTTCCGCGATTCCCGTATGGACGCTATAGTTCGACGACTTTGAATGGCGATCTGCAGGCAATTCGTGATCTCTATCGCACAAACGGCTTCCGTGACGTCAAGGTGGATTACTCGGTCAAGGACAACTATCGCGGCAAGACTAATGCCTTGTCGTTGACTATTTCAATCGACGAGGGACCACAATCCTTTGTGTCGGAAGTGAGCATCGACGGCGTGCCAAGAACCGAGCTGGAATATATATCCTCCAGGCTCACTTCTGCGAAAGGCCAACCCTACAGCGAAGCGAACGTCGCCGCCGATCGCGACTATATTCTGAACTATTTCTACAATGCCGGATATCCGAATGCCACGTTTGACTATTACGTAGACTCCGTCAGCATTCCAAACCGGGTGAAACTTCGCTTCAAGCTAAATCTCGGGAAGCGCGAGTACGTGCGGCAGGTCCTGGTGAGTGGTCTGAACAGTACCAAGCCGCGGCTGGTGGAAGATAGGATCGAGCTAAAAGAAGGAGATCCACTTTCTCTGACAAAGATCACCGACACTCAGAGGAAGCTCTACGACCTTGGCATCTTTGCGCGGGTGAATACAGCGATTCAGAACCCCGACGGAGACGAAGCCAACAAGTACGTTCTCTTTCAACTGGAAGAAGCCAGCCGATACACTGTTACGGTCGGCGTTGGAGCTCAGTTGGGCCGGTTCGGTAGCGCTACCACATCCTTAAATGACCCCGGCGGCGCAACGGGATTCGCACCCAGCGTCAGCTTGGGGGTTAGCCGGATTAACTTCCTCGGTGTTGGCCAGACGCTGAGTCTGAATAGCACCGTCTCAACGCTCGAGCAACTGGTTGGGCTGACCTACTTTGTTCCGCAAATCGTCGGCCACGAAAAGCTGAGTCTGACATTGAACGGTCTCTATGATAATTCCAATGACATCAATACATACACGGCGCGGCGGCGCCAAGTCTCCGCACAGTTAGGGCAGAAGCTGTCGCGGGCTTATACGCTCCAGTATCGGGTCGTGTATCGGTATGTCACCCAGTCCAATCTGAAGATTACCCCCGGCCTGGTGCCCGTCCTTGCCCAGCCAGACCAAACCGGCCTATTTGGAATCTCACTCATTCAGGACAAGCGAGACAATCCGGTCGATCCAACTCAAGGCGTTTACACCACGATCGATCTTGCCTACGCTCCAAGGTTTCTCGGCTCACAAACCGAATTCGCGAAAGGCTTGATTCGCAATTCATCTTTCACCAGGATCGGAAAGGACCTTGTCTTTGCCCGCAGTACCCAGTTCGGAGTGATTATCCCCGTCAATGCAACCGCAGAGGAGATTCCTTTGCCCGAGCGTTATTTCTCGGGCGGCGCCACCTCATTGCGGTCCTTCCCGGAGAACCAGGCCGGCCCGCGCGACCTCACAACCGGATTCCCGCTGGGCGGAAACGCCTTGCTGATAAACAACCTGGAACTCCGCTTCCCACTGTTCGGAGACAATCTGCGCGGGGTCCTCTTCGAAGATGCCGGCAACGTTTACGAGTCGCTTTCGGCGGTCTCGTTCCAGTACCGCCAGCCGAGTATCCAGAGCTTCAATTACATGGTCCAGGATATCGGGATCGGCTTCCGCTACCGCACACCAATTGGCCCCGTCCGAATCGATTTTTCGTTTAGCCCAAACGCGCCGCGCTTCAATGGCTTCAAGGGTACGGAAGCGGAGTTAATCACCTGTAGCGCGCCGACATCGCCACAGCCTTGCGTAGTCGTCGCCCAAAAAATCAACGCCTTTCAATTCCATTTCTCGTTGGGGCAGGCGTTCTGATGAAAAGAATCCTGATCCTGGCAGCCACGTTAGCGTGTTTGCGAGGTGAAATCGTCGACCGCATTGTGGTCACGGTCGACAAGAAGGTCATCACCGAGGGACAGTTGGACGAAGAGCTGCGCGTCACAGCGCTGCTGAACCACGAGCCCATTGGGCGTGATCGCGAGAAACGCAGAGCGGCCGCCGACCGCCTCATTCAGCAGACGTTGATAAGCAAGGAGATGGATTTAAGCCGTTATCCTGTACCGAGTCCGGAGGATGTTTCGGCCTACTACGAGGAGGTTGTTAAGCAATACGGCGGTACTGCGGAGCTGGAGCAGGCCCTGGTGCGCTACTCGGTGCGGAAAGATGTTTTGCTCGAACATCTCCGTTTTCAATTAATGACACTTCGGTTCCTCGCCTATCGATTCCAGCCCGAGATCGATATTTCGGATAAAGAGATCGCCGAAGCGTACCAAAAAAAGATTGCCGACTGGAAACAGGCGCACACCGGAACTCCGCCCTCGCTTGAGGAAAGCCGCGAGACCATTAAGAAGAGCATCATGGATGAACGCACAGACTTTGCGTTTTCCAACTGGCTCGAAGAGAGCCGCAAGCAGGTACAAATCACCTATCTGGATCCGCAGTTGCAATGAGTCCAGAATAGAGGCGCAGGATGAATACTAGATGAGCCGTCCGAAAAAGCTGATACTCTGGCTGGTCTTGACCTGCCTGGCGTCGCTGCTGGTCTTCGCCGGCGCGGTCTTGTACGTGGTTCAGAGTACCTGGTTCAAGGAACAGATTCGAGAGAAGCTGATCGCCACCGTGGAACACGCCACAGGCGGCCGGGTCGAGTTGAAGTCATTTCAGT
>JBAUOG010000951.1:0-2093 GCA_049579625.1 Bryobacteraceae bacterium | reverse complement strand
AGATACCGGTGGGTTGCTAGCCCGCGACGACTTCATTGTCGCGGCAAACGGCAGACGCGACTGACCCTCTGGGTCGAGAGGCGTCATGCAGCAAGGCTTCGATTTGTGGAACTGATACTACGCGGATCCGGAGAACCGATCAAGGCTCAACCTTGCGGCGGGCTTCGCCCGGCCTTGATCGAACCTCGCGGGTCCGCAACCTGTTCCACCATACAACACGAAGCCAAACCAAAAACCGGACATTTCATTCCTGATTCAAAGCAGGATCTTGGTGCTCTACCAACCGGCTGAACCGCGCCTGTTCAATTCAAATTGCCATCCGGACTTGGGGGCGATGAAGCCTCAACGCTCCTGCGCAAAGTGGACCCACCTTCGTTCGTAGCCGATGTTCTCTTTGTTTTGCCCTCAGTGAGAAGGGTAGCCGGACTGTTCGGCAGCTGTATTCCGCTGCCAGCAACTGGAGGCCGGGCGCTCTTTCTGAGCACACTGTTGACGGATGAAATACTGCACCGATTCTGCCGTCGAGAGCCCAACCCGACACGATTTCGAGACGCGCTGGGTCAGCGTGATGATGCCAATCTCGATCACGGCCACAACAATCTCGCGCAGGCTTGCGCGCATCGAGTGGACCTTGAACGCGCCACCTGGCATGATCTGGTATACATTTTCAGGATCCAAATGGGAGTGTTTTCCCCGATGAAACCAAGCAGGACTGCAGCGCGCTCAGCGTTCGCTGTCTATATCGAGCAAAGAGAATACGGAAGCTGGTGAGGGCCGAACCGCTTGACTAGGCGGCTCATGAAGGGCGTTTTGCGGGCGCCGCCCTTCCCAACTTTGTGTCAGGACCACGCGGCCTTGATGCTGCGATTCGGTTCGATAGTCCGCGCCGATCGTTACTTCTCCTTCGCTTTTGGATCCGAAGTGAGCGGCGATTCGAGCTCGAATTCGAAGAGCGAAGGCTCCCTCGAAGTGGCCACCGGCTGCGCTCTGACAGCCTGAATTGTGTCGCGAGCGCCCTTGGTCGATCGCGGCGGAACAGCATCTGAAGTCGCTGGGACCTGCATCGGTGTTGCGCCAAGCGACGACTCGGGTGGCGATTTGGGCATTTGCGCTGGCCGAATTCGCGCTTGCTTCGCGCGCTTCTTCACGAAATCATGGACAGTACTGGGAGCGACGGATATCTGCAAATGCTCGCGAAAGAAGACAGCAATCTCCTGGTAGGTGCGGCGCTTCCGGCGCAACTCTCGAATCACTTCGGAGTGCTGTTCGAGCTTCGAGCGCGGCGGCCGTTCGGGGATTTTGTCGAGCAGTTGGCGAATGCGCTCATCCATCGAAAGTACCTTTCCAGCAGATGCGGCTTGAGTAGACGGTCGAACAGACCCGAATGCAACTTGAACGAAGCCCAAACTCTAATCGAATACAATCCGATTATAGCCGATTATCAGTCCTTGCCCATGCAGTAGCTCATGATCGCCCGGTTACTTCCTGTTACTTGGCCTAAGCCGCAGGCTTAGGGATAGTGTCTATTTTAATCAAGTTTTAACGAGTGCGCGGCGGATTTCCTTCCTCCCTGAGCCTCTTTTCCGCTATACTGCTGCCATGCCCGGGATCGAGACTTACATAACCCTTACGCTTCCTCAGGACATCGCTGCTCATCTCACCGCTCATGGCGAGAATCTGTCTCATTTCCCACTGGAGGCGTTGGCGCTCGAGGCCTACCGAGAGCACAAGCTCTCTACAGGTCAACTCCGGCGTCTACTCGGCTATCGAACCCGGATCGAGGTGCACGCCTTTCTCAAGGACGATGGCGTTTTCCTCCACTACAGTTCCGGCGACCTCGACCATGACCGACAAGCGGGGGACGCTCTTCCGGAACCACCGGCTGCATGATTGATACACGCTTTCAACAGCTCGCTGAAATGTCGGCTGGTTTGCCCGATAATGAAGAAGGAACCAGTCATGCAGATCAACCTCGATGTTTCCGAGGACATCGCCCAGCGCTTCGCCCTCAACGCCGAAGGCCTCTCAAGGGCCGCCCTCGAGGCGCTAGCGATCGAAGGCGCTCGCTCCGGCAAGCTCACGACCGAACAGGT
>JBAUOG010000950.1:0-9106 GCA_049579625.1 Bryobacteraceae bacterium | reverse complement strand
CGGCGGGGTGGTTTCCACGGTCGTTATTGTCCTGATTTTTGACAACCAGTCCGAGCTCCCCTTCAGCCCATCCCAGGTTCTCTGGGCGGCGCCCGGACTCATCATCCTCTTGACGGCGGCGCTGGATTGGGTTGCTGCTCGGAGTAAATACCTGGCGTACGCTCTGGCTGCGGTATTCATAGGCCTCAGCGTCGCCGGCGACTACACACTGCTCACCACACGCACCGAAAACGTCGCCAAATTGACCGCTCTCGTCGCCCCGGAGTTACAAAGTGACGGCTGCGTGGTATTCCTCTCGGAAGGATTGTTGACGCACGAAATGTTTTTTGTGTTTGATCCAAGCCTTCGATCTCGTGAGTGCACAGATTTCTTTCACCACCGGATCCTGTTGTTGAGTCACCCTTACGTCAGGCCGGACCAACAGCGAGACGGCGAAACCTACTTCCGCGGGCTGGACTTTATTGAGACGAAGAGAATACCCGCCGGAGACGGGCTGTTGCTGGTGCTGGAGCAAAAAGTGAAATAGCGATCGGCCGAGTCTGCTGCCATGGTTCGTTCACTTCCGCTCGCCCTGCGTCCTTATATATACTCATTTCGGCTACCGAGTTTCTGATGCACTGTCCCTACTGCGGCTCCGAAGATGTGCGTCGCACCAGCCCGCGCTGGGTTGATATCTTCTTCTACATCTTTGGACTGCGGCCGCGCCGTTGCCGAAGCTGCGGGCGTCGATTCCATCGTTGGATTGGCGAGGAATAGCCGCCACGGGTTCGGGAGCCCCGCGCACACGAGAAGCTGTGTCAACGCGGGGCAGGATCCGGCTGAGCACGCGCTCGCGCGCAACGTCTATCGGAGTTCGAAACGCCGCAAAGAGTTCATCGAAATACTGCGCGAGCCATCGATAAGGTCGACTTGCTGAGCTATCGGCGCATATCAATAACGGCCAGTCGGCCGGCTCAACTCTTCGGGTGATAGTTCGGATAAGGCGGCCGGTCGTATTCCTTCGGCGGGTTCTTCTGCAGCAATTCGAGAATCACCTGGATCGCCTTATCCAGCTGTGAATCGTGACCCAGACGCCACTGGGCGGGATCAAGTTCAACGTCGAAGTCCGGCGTGATGCCATGGTTCTCGACTTCCCATTCTTTGGTGAGGCCATAGATTGCCCAGCGCGGGGCCATAACCCTACCGCCGTCTATCAACTGCGGATATCCGCCGATGCCGACCAAGCCGCCCCAAGTGCGCTTACCAACCAGCGGACCAATGCCCAGTTTCCGGAAATACCATGGCAGTGCGTCTCCACCAGATCCGGCAAACTGATTGGTGATCATTACTTTAGGCCCATAGATAGTGGCCGCCGGCATGATCGTCTCCAACCCTTCGCGGGAGGTTGCCTTACTCAGAATCTTGCGGTTCATATTTTCGACGATGTAGTCCGCCAGCAGGCCGCCATGGTTGAAGCGCTCGTCGATTATCGCCCCCTGCTTATCCGATTGGGCAAAGTAGTAGCGATTGAAACTGTCGTAACCGCCCAGGGCCGTGTCGGGAACATGCAGATATGCCACTCGTCCGCCGGTCGCAGCGTAGACTTTGCGCCGGTTGTCTTCAATCCAAGCGAGGTGGCGCAGATTCTTCTCATTGTCCACGGGAACCACCGTCACCTCGCGAGACCCGCTGCCATCGGGATTCGGGCCAACTCTGAGCACTACCTGTCTTCCAGCCGACTCCCCGAAGAGCGAGTAGAGGTTCTCGGACGAGCGAAGGTCGCGCCCGTCAACCGCTAGCAGATACTCCCCGGTTTTCACGTCCACGCCAGGCTGCGTCAACGGCGCTTGCAGTTCGGGATTCCAATTTTCGCCGTCATAGATGCGCGCAAAACGATAGCGGCCATTCTCAATGGTGTAGTCGGCACCCAGCAAACCGGTTTTGGTCTTCTTGACGTCAGGGAAATCGCCGCCGCCCACAAACATGTGACCTAGCGTCAGTTCACCCAGCATCTCCTCAAACAGGTAGTTGAGGTCTCCCCGCGAATCAAGTTGGTCTACGAACGGCGCATACTTCTTCTGGGCGGCCGCGAGGTCGAGGCCGTGGTAACTGGGGTCATACATGAATTCGCGCTCGATCTTCCAGGCTTCCCGGTACATTTGCTGCCACTCGAGGCGGGGTTCCACCCAGACCTCCACGGGATCGAGTTTCAGTTGCCCTTCTCCGGGCTTGGGTGGCGCAGCGGTGGCGGAAATGAACCATTTCTCTTGCTGCTGGAAGAGGATCTTTTCGCCGGACGCGGAGATATCAAATCCGAGAACACCCTCGGTGTATTTATCGACCTTCCGTTTGGTCAGGTCGAATTGATAGAGAGTTCCGGGAGGGGGCTCGTTCTTCGTCCAGACTTCCGGAAACTCCAAGAGAAAGAGGAACCCCTCTTTCGCTGCGGCCAAGCCGGCGTAGTTGCGAGCCGGTATCGGAAGCGCCAAAATGCGCTGATTTATGCCGTCGAAGTCGATGCTGACTTTGGGTGGTTCCTTATCTTTATCTTTATCCTTGTCGCCGGCCTTTCCGTCCTTCTTCGCGGTATCCGGTTTCTGGTCCTTCTGGTCGTCCTTCTTGGCATCGGGCTTGTTCTCATCGTCACTTTCCGGCGCCAATGGGGATGGCAGGTCCTTGCGAAGCACCATCACGTAAGCACTGCTGGTGACCGGTCTCCCAATGGCGCTCATATTGCCGCCTCCGCCACCGGCCGCCATGCCGAGATCTGTGCTCGCGAGGAAGTAGAGATACTTTCCGTTCTTGTCGAATGCGGGCGATTGCGCGTCGCTCATGCCGTCAGTAAGCTGGGTTGGCTTTCCCGATTCGAGTGAGTAGGCCAGAATCACGTGATAGTAAGTCGGCAGAACTTTCGTATAGGCGATCCAGCGGCTGTCCGGCGACCAGACCGGGTTCATATCGGTTTGTGAGCCATCCCAATTGTTGGTATCGACCTTGGTTTTGGCTCCGGTGGCGACGTCGATGTACCAGAGGTTCAGCCACTTGTCCGTGAACGCGATTTTCTTACTATCGGGCGACCACTTGGGCGAATAGTAAAAGGTGTGCGGATCGCCAAGGGCAAACTTCTTTACCTCGCCGATGCCATTCTGCTCCCGAATGTGCAGGGCATATTCACCCGACTCATCGGAGAACCAGGAGATCCACTTGCCATCCGGCGACCAGGCGGGAGTTCGGTCCGCAACACCCGGCGATCGCGTGAGATTGCGAAAGTCACCCTTCTCGGCCGGAACGCTTAGGATTTCGCCATGCGCCTCAAAGACGGCCCGCGCGCCGGTGGGTGACAAGCTGGGATTCGAAAGCTCTTTGGCAACGATCTTTCTAAAGTGCGGCCGGACCTCCGCGAAGTCCCCGGTGATATTGACTTTCAGCGGGCTTGCTTTGCGCGATGCGAGGTCATAGATGTAGAGACCGCCGAACTGCTCGTAGACGATGCCGCCCGGGCCAGCGGAAGCGGACTTCATGTCGAGTCCTGAGTTCTGCACTACCTGATCAACCTTGTGGGTCTTCGTGTTGAATACAAACAGCGAAACAAGACCTTTGTTCCGGTCGGAGAGAAAGTAAATTGAATCACCCACCCACATGGGATTGAAGTCGTTCGAGTTATCGCGTGGAATTGCTTCCACGGAGGAATCGGCGAGATTGGCCAGCCAGATTGGTTTGGTCTGACCGCCCCGATACCGTTTCCAAGCCGCTTGCCAATGAAACACCGGAACGTATGCCAGCTTCGATCCATCGGGTGAATAGGAGCCCTCCTGTGCCATAGGTAGCGGGATTGCGGTTGGGAACCCTCCTTCGACGGGCACAGTGTAGAACCGGTCGCCGTCGTTAGCGGATTCGCGCGGCGAACTAAAGAGGATGTTCTTTCCATCGGGCGTCCAGGCAACAGCTACATCCGGGCCGGGATGATAGGTCAACCGCTTGGGCACACCGCCGTTCGCCGGCATGACGTACACATCGACATTTCCGTCATATTCGCCGGTGAAGGCGATCATGCTGCCATCCGGCGAAAAGATGGGCCCAATTTCCCTTCCCGGCGCTGTCGTGAGCCGACGGGCGTCCCCGCCTTCGCGCGGCACACTCCAGAGATCTCCTGCGTAAGAGAACACGACTTCGGTGCGGTTCATGGTCGGCGTGCGGAGCAGCAGACCGGACTCGGCGAATGCCGCCGGGAGCATGGCTAGCGCAATTGCGGTGGCGGCGTAGATGGTTTTTGTCATCGGAAATGGACCTTCGAATAGCCTACCGTAAGAGTCGTTGAGTGTGTCAAGTAACGGTCGAATACGGCTACAAACGACTTAATAGGAGCACGGCGGCGGCGAATTCCGCACAGCACCAGGAGAGCGGCGACGCGGGACTACAATCCTTCCCATTCAGATTGATCCGTTCAGGCATCAAGCCATAGCTGTTGGCATTGCGCAGCTTCCAATCGACGAAACCCTTCGCCGCCGGCCGCGTACCGTAGAGGGCTTGATATTGCGCGGCCGCAGCGGTGGTAAAGAAGAACACATCATGGCCGTACTCTGCCAAGCCCGCGTCGGGCGTGTCGAAGTATTGCATCCCGCCGGCAAGCTTCACGGTGTTTTTATCGTAGAAGGCATTCGAAAGCTGAATGGCGTGGTGGTTCGGATAACCCCACAGTAAGCCGACATTGGCGGTCGTGTCCCAGAGATAGGTCTTTTCGCCTGGTTGGCCCGCGATACTTTCGCCATGCTCTCCCTTCTTCGAAGCAGAGCGCAAATCCGCATACGTCTGGCGGGTCGTGTCGAACATCTCCGGCAGTGCTCCGGAGATCCTCTGTGCAGCGGCGGTGTAGGCCGCGGACTTCGATTCGTTTCCAAACTCGTGCGCTATCTTGGCGGCATTCTGTAGGGCTGCAGCGCAGATCATATTAGTCGCGGGTAAGTATCCGGTCCATTCCACGATTCCGCCTTCTTGCAGCAAACCATTGGGACTAAGGTGAGAGACCAGAAAATCCGCCAATTCGTAAATTAATTTTGGGCTGGCGAGCCAGACACCCTTGAGGCGATGGTACTCAGTCAACAGATAGATGTAATAACCGTTCGCGTCCCACTCGGGCTCATCGAAGCGGGCCCCGCTGCCGGCATCCACAGGCTTCGCGTTGGCATCGTAACGGGCGTACCATTCGCCGGCAGTCTTCATCGGAATCTTCGGGTTGGCCCAGAACTCGATGACCTGCCGGGCTTCTTCGAGATGACCCGTCATAAGGAGTACGCGCGCGCACATCATGGCGTCACGCGGATAGAGTTGGGGCATGTTGTTGGTGACGAATTGTCCGGTGATGTCGGCCGGAATCTGGCCGTTCAGAGTTGCCGCTTTCACACAGTAAATGTTGCGCCGGTAGGCTTCCACATACTCGGCGGCCATGGGATCATGCTGCTTGAAGACCGGCAGAATGCCGGCGCTCATCCAGGCATTCCAATGCTTCGTGGCCTCGGCCTCGATGTCTGCCTTTTGCAGGAAGGCGCGGGCTTTGGCGATGGCCGCGGCGGCCGAGGTTGCCGGAATAAGCAACACCTCCGCGTGGGGCTGGTTCTCCATGTTGCCCGTCACAACGACCGACGACGCGGTTACGCTCACGCGATCGTGTGGCGCTTTCGGAACAATGGCCAGCACAGTGGCGTTCGACCAAGTGGCGAGCGCGATGTTGTCCTTTTCCTGAAGCGAAGTCAACGTGATGTGTTGATCCGTCTGAACGTCTTTCCTCAGGACGGCTTCGAACTTGTAGCGGCCCTTTGCGCTCGCGCCGCTGGCACTGAGGGACAACACGGCCGCATCATCCGGGTGGACGAAGCACAGGACCGTCTTCTGTGAGCTATTCGCCAGAGGGGTCTGGGTTTGGGTAGTGAAGAAGTTCTTCATCCCGACGGCATTCTCTCCGGCGGTCGCCAGAGGCTGGCCGTCTTGCCCCATTAGATCAAACGAGGTCGAGGCGACATAATCTGCCGTGTAGTCGCTGAAATAGAAGTGTTGAAGTCCCTTTTGATGGGTCAGTGCGACAATGCGCGGATCATCCGAATAGACGGCAGTGAGATGGCCGCTGCCAAGGATGGCGTATCCCTTCCAATGGTGGTTCGCACCGGCAGGCTGCGCATTCGCAGAGGAAAGAACGCCGCTGGAAAAACCCAGCAATACCACCGCCCAGGTTCGGATTCCACTCAGCATGGCCCGATTCTATACCCTGGTGGCAAAATGGCCGAGTCGACACAAGAAACGATCAGGTCCACGCGACGACCAGGAGCAGACCAATGAATGATCCCTCCAAAATCAAACCCTCGCACACGCAGTTCGCCGCCTACGTTTACATTCTCCAGTCCACGCCTGGCCAGATCGAACATAATCGCGAATCCACCGCCCTTCAATACTCCCCGGCCGAACGAGCTTGTCAACTGGGTTGGTCCAAACAACAAGTGGTCCTCACCGATGAAGACCTTGGACTTTCGCTTCTGAACGTGAGCACTTAGCTAGCGTGCGCCGCCCCGTAAGACCTCCAGGCGACGGGCGGGCCACTGCTCAGACTTCAGTAGTTGCGGTCCAGCTTCAATCAACCGCGGCAAAAGATCGAAAACCCCGGCCGAGGTCCAGGGCCGGCCGCGACGCGTGACCAGGTGCTGCCGGTTGAGCTCCTCTGCGATCTGGCTGAAAGGCCGGTCCTTGACAATCTCCTGCAAAATGGCCATGAGGACGGCCATTTCGTCGGGGTTCCTCTCGAGATGGCAGCAGTCCGACGAGACGCGGAAACCGTAGGGGACCTCTTCGGCTGGTTCGCGTCGCGCCGCTTCGGGGGCGGTGGGTTCCGCTGTTTGCTCCACGTCCCGCTCCCATTCGATGGCCAACACGCGCCACCCTTCCGACAGCCGAGCTTGCAAATAGTCAAGAGTAACGGGACCGGACATCTGATCCCGGGCATGTTCGCGCATAGGAAACCTCCGGCAAGGATCAGGCAGTTCACCAGCCAAGTTGAAGAGCCGAGTTTGCAACGACTTGCACACAATGGCACTGACCGGGACTGGAATCGCTTGTCCGGTTTTGACTCAGAACGCGCAATACCACTGCGCGACCCGTGACCTCAGCTTTCTGAGGCACGACCGTGAGGGAATCCGCCATGGCCCGGCGGGCCACCAAATCGGACGCGCCTCCGGCTACCAGTTCGTGTACGATCCGTCCGGACGAACATACGTCGTTCGGTCTGTTCCGGGCTGAGTGACTTCTGCGATCAGCTTGAGTTGCTTGTAGTCGAGTTCAACGCCCAGGCCCGGGCGCTGGTTCGGCCAGATCTTGCCGTTCTTGAATTCGAGGCATTGCGGAAGGTAGGGATACTGGCCGGTCTGGCTGGTAAACTCCATCAGCACTGGCCCTGAGAACGGTCCCAATGCGTGCACCAAAGCGGCCGTGGCGATCGGCCCAGTAAAGTGCGGGATCATGCCGATAAAGTGCGTCTCGCAGAGCGCCGCGACCTTGGTCCACTCGGTGATGCCACCCACATTGGGCAGCGTGCAGCGGGTATAGTCGATAGCGTTCTGTTCAATCAGACGATTGAAGTCCCATCGGCTGCCCCATTGTTCGCCCGCCGCGATCGGCACTTTGACCTGGGTGCGAAGCACCGGCAGAACTTCGTTGAAGGCTTCCGAGCGAACTGGATCTTCGACAAAGTACGGGGCCAAGTCTTCAATCAAGCGGCAAGCCCGAATGGCATCCGAAAGGTCGAAGCGGGTGTGGAAGTCGATGCACCAGTCACCGTTCTTGCCAACGCCTTCGCGCGCTTCGACCGCATCGCGATAGAGTTGGTTGACTCGTTCGTGGGAGTTGTAAACATTTCCTTCCGCAACGCTGGCCGAATCCATTCGGAACGCCCGAAATCCGGCGGCCATAGTCGCTTGCGCCCGTTCCTTAACGGACGCGTTGGGGCCGAGATTGCCACCTGTGTAATAGCACTCCATGTAGTTCCGGGCCATACCGCCGAGCAGTTGATGAACTGGAGCATTGAGGACCTTACCGCGAATGTCCCAGAGAGCGAGGTCGAGCGCGCCGACGGCATGTACCTTCTCGCGGCCCGGCGGATAAAAGAATGACCGGTACATATCTTGCCAAAGGTGCTCTGTAAGGGAGGGGTCCTGCCCGACGAGCCGACCGGCGCACTGCTCGACGGTATCCTTCGATCCGCCTTCGCCGACTCCCGTGATGCCCGCATCGGTCTCAACCGTGACGACGAGATTGCTTTGGTTGAACAGCGGGTTGAAGCCGGGCGGCAGATAGGCGCGCACGCGCGTGATTTTCATCTTCGGCGCCGCTGTCGTGGCACTGAAGGAAGGAATGCCCGCGAGCAGCGGGGCCGCTGCTACGGACTTGAGGAGAGAGTTCTTGAGGAAGTTTCTACGGCCGAGGGCGGACCCGGCACGTCGTGAGTCAATACGGGACATGGTGCAGTGAGCGTATCAAATGCGGGGCAGAGCGCAACCTGATGTGCGGAAACTGTCTTCCAGAAACTTGCATTCCGAAAACCTATCACCGTTACTGTCGGACCACAGCCTAAAAGAGTTCCTCCTCCGGCACAAGTGTCCAAACTGAAGTTGAGACCGAACGGCAGACCGTACCCCAACTGAATCGGCGCACCAAACGAAAACGCGCCAGCAGTCGAAGAGCTGTAGGTTTGGTACCTGCACTGCGGATTCGATGTATCAGGTCCGGCACACAGCCAAACGCTGGCCAGCTCCTGTGGTCGCCCATTCGACGGAGCGGAGCTAATTGTGATCACATCCGTAAAGACCGCCTGACCGAACCCAAAAGCGTAACTGCCTTTGCGTTGACAAGAGTGTGAGCCGGATTGCAGTTTGGCCCCTGAATTGTCTACAATACTCCATGCCAATTCTCTCTCAAGCATCCCTGAGTGCACGTTACGCTTTAGCTTTGCTGTCCGTTTTGCCGGCCTTGGCAGCAACCAGCACCATCCCTACCTACAACCGGGATGTAGCGCCCATTCTTCAGAACAACTGTGAGGGCTGTCACCGGGCAGGCGAAGCGGCGCCTATGTCTTTGACCAGCTATAAGG